>CAMGKS010000171.1 GCA_946056785.1 uncultured Clostridia bacterium | reverse complement strand
CGATGAAGATTAAGGGATTGTCAAGCGGCAGAGCGGATATTTTCCCTAGTGCACTTGCCGCCATAAACGCAGTCGTAAAATACGTACAATTCGACAAAATCACGATTTCCGGTTGCGGTCTTCGTGAAGGAGCTATGTTCCGCTATGCAGTTCCGGGAATTGCCGAAAAACCTTTAAGCGACGTTCTCGGACACAGTTTGCATACGCTTATGACGTATTTCGATATCAATCAGACTCATGCCGAGCACGTTTACAATTTGTCGATACAACTCTTTAAGCAACTTAAAGTATTGCACAAGTTGCCGAGAATGTACGTAAGAGTATTAAAAATCGCCGCTCTTCTTCATGACAGCGGAATGAGAATTAAATATTATCACCACGAAAAACACAGCAGTTACATCATTTTGAACAGCAACCTTTACGGTGTTCCTCATAAAGACCTCGTGCTTGCTTCATTTGTCGCCGGCGGACACCGCAAAGCTGAATTCAATCGTGAAGAACTTATCAAATATAAAGATATGTTGACTGTTGACGACCTTGACGCCATTAAGAAACTTTCAGTCATTCTTCGTATTGCCGAAAGTTTCGACAGAAGTATGTCTAGCGTTATAACGGGCATCAGTTGCGACGTTTTGGGCGATTCCGTAATCGTCAAAACCGAGACAGAGGGCGATTGTTCGCTTGAGATTAAGGACGCTTTGACTGCGGCGAACGAATTTAAAGAAGCATACGGAAAAGCTCTTGAAATTTTATGATTATACTTGCTTCGGCTTCGCCTCGCAGGCAGGAGCTTTTGAAAAAAATAATTAAAGAATTTTCGGTCGTGGCGGCGAACGTCGATGAAACGCCTACCCGTACTTGCCCGAAAGAAATTGCTAAGGAGCTTGCCGAAAGGAAAGCTCTTTGCGTCTTTAACGGCAATGATACGGTGATTGCAAGCGACACGATTGTCGTTTTCAAAAAAAAGGTGTTAGGAAAACCGCAAAATCGCAACGACGCACTGAATACGTTGTCTACCTTAAACGGAAAATGGCATAAAGTTATAACGGGCGTGTGTATTGTCAATCTGTACGGCAAAACGGTTTTTTCCGTACAGAGCAAAGTTAAATTCAAGAAAATGAGTACGGAGCAGATTGAACGGTATATTGACGATTTCAAACCGTACGACAAAGCAGGAAGTTACGGAATTCAGGACGGCGTATGCGTTGATAAAATTGTGGGAAGTTATGACAATATTATGGGGCTTCCTACCGAAAAGCTATCAAAATACTTTAAGGAGAAAATATGGCACAATTAGAGTTCGCTATCGATTTGGGTTCATCTTTTTTCACCGTATACCAAAAGGGAGTAGGGCTTGTTTTACGTGAGCCGAATATGGCTTTGCTTCAAGGAGACGGCAACGTAGTAAAGGAAATAGGGTATAAAGCCAAAAATATGCATACGTCTATGCTTGGCAATTCTAAACCTGTCTATCCCGTAAAGGAAGGCATAATCGTCGACAGCGATACCGCCGTTTTGGTGTTTAAAGAATTTTTTAAAAAAATATTGCCTGAAGGAATAATCAAACGAAAATTTACCGCTCTCGTTTTGGTGTCCGGCGCTATGAAGGTTGCCGAGAGAAAAACGGTGGAAAAAGTTTTTACGAAAGTTGGAGCAAACGCCGTTTACGTTTGCGATTCGCCGTTGGCTCTTTACGAATATACCGAGACTAAAGGCGGAATGTTCGTCGATATCGGAGGCGGCAAGACTGAAGTTGCGGCGGTCGGCAATAACGGCATAGTGGCAGGAGCAACCGTCAATATTGCCGGAAACGCTTTTACGAATGCTATAATCGATTTGATTGCCGAAAAGTATTATATAAAAATAGGAGAGATTACGGCGGAAAAATTGAAATGCGAATCTTTGTCTTTTTATCGTAACGACGCAGGAGTCGATTTTGTTTCCGGAGCGAGTATGTCCGACGGTATGACGAAAAATGCGGAAATAATGGCTCAGGACTTATTTGACGCCGTAGCGCCTTTGGTTGACGATTTAGTCGACGTTATGATGTCCGTGCTTGCGTCTACTCCGCCTGAACTTGCTTCTGAAATTTACAGAAAAGGATTTTTTATATCGGGCGGCAGTTCGCAGATTGCCGGGCTCAATCAATATCTTGCCGACCGTATGGGACTATATTCGACATTGCTCAATGATCCTGAAAACGGCGTGGCTATCGGCGGCGGAAAGTTTTTAGACTGTATGGACGACTTGGGAACTTTAATCGGCATCGACCTTAATAATTAATCGGCAAACCGTAACGGGCGTTGAGATGCAAACGTTAAAATCAAAAGACAATAACGGACGTTGAGATGCAACCGTTAAAGTCAAAAAGACAACCGACTCAAAATTAAATTTGATTTGTAAAGCGTAAACAGTTTTCAGCGTTTGAAATTTAAGCCGAAAGCCGTTTAAACAATATAGAAGTTTAAGCGCTTGCAAAACAGTTGGACTTGTCTGAACGTTTTTTTGACGAATAGTTTATAAAAAATTTATTTTTTATTTTTTTTGTGTAATTATTTTTAACAAAAAATTCTATGACAATTTTATTAGCATTAAATTTTTTGTTTTGAAAT
>CAMGKS010000170.1 GCA_946056785.1 uncultured Clostridia bacterium | reverse complement strand
TTCATAACGACTTTGCAAACAGAACGTTTAAAGAGGTTTCTTTGTTTCTTCTTTGCCATTATTGCTCCTTATAATAAGTTTAAATACTAACGATATTATATAATATTAAATCTTAAAAAACAATGAAAAATTGCAACGAAAAAAGCAAAGGAAGCGCTTTATATGCAAAAATTCAAAGGAAACGAAACGACGATAAAAAATCAAAAGTTCAAGAGCGATTTCAAAACATTAAAAAAACCTTAAAAAAGAACGGTTTACCCCCGTTAATTTTGTTGACAAAAAAATTTAAAAAAAGTAAAATTTAGACATAGTTTAATAAAGCCAATATAATTAGGAAAATATGGTTCCAAGTTTCTACCAAACACCGTGAATGTTTGACTATTGAGCGTAGTTATGAAAAACCGCACGCCGCTTGACGTGCGTTACCTTTTTTCTTTTTTTGAAACGCTTTATTTTCACTATCAGCATCAATAAAACACAGATGAAAATGGAGGTTTTCTATGACAGAGCAAAATCAAGAACCACAAGTTGAAGAAACTAAGGTTAATGACGTTGAAGTTGCCCCTGAAGAAAACGTCGCTGCTGACGGAGCAGTAGCTAAAAAGCCTAACAAGTTTTTTAAAGGCTTAGACAATTTCTTCCAGATTTCGGCAAACAATTCAACAATCAGAGCAGAAGTTGTCGGCGGTATTACCACGTTCTTTGCAATGTGCTACATATTGTTCGTCAACCCTACGTCGATGATAGGCAGCTATCTTGACTTTATTTATCCGACCGAAGTGGGCATATTGAACGCCCTCAGAAGCGGTATCTTTATCGGCACGGCAATCGGTGCAATCATCGGTACTCTTTTGATGGCACTTCTTGCAAGAATGCCTTATGCTCAAGCTCCTGGTATGGGTCTTAACGCATTCTTCTGTACAACGTTTATGGCAGGCGCTCTCGGCGGAACGATAGTAGACGGCGTTGAAGCTCAATATCAAGCAGGTCTTGCAGTTATCTTTGTTGCAGGCATCATCTTCTTGCTTATTTCTCTTACCGGAATCCGTGAAAAAATCGCAAACGCAATTCCGTCAGGACTTAAGAAAGCTATTTCGGCAGGTATCGGTTTGTTTATTGCTTACATCGGTATGCAAAACGCCGGCGTAATCATCAGCAGCCCATACACAGTTTCACAATTTGCAAACTTTAACGTTTACAGCGGCGGTGCAACTTGGTACGGAATCGTAACTCCGCTCCTTGCTCTTCTCGGCGTTATCATAATGGGCATTTTGTCAAAATCAAAAGTTAAGGCATTGTCCCGTTCAAACGTTATTCTCGGTATCGTTCTTGTAACAGGACTTTACTACTTGTTCAATATCGGTAACAGCGCCGCTTATTCGGCATTCCAAAGCATTAACAACCCAATCGACGCATTTGTAAACTTCGGCAAATACAACATCGGCAGAGGCTTTATAGGATTTAAATATTGGACTGCGGAAGCCGCTCTCGATATCGTTATCTTGATTATTACGTTCTGTCTTATCGATATGTTCGACACTCTTGGAACTCTTCAAGGTGCGGCAACGGAAGCCGGCCTTCTCAATGAGAAAGGCGTTCCGCAAAGACTTACTCAGTGCTTGTGGTGCGACTCTGTTGCAACCGTTGCAGGTTCTGTAACAGGTGTTTCTACCGTTACGACTTTCGTTGAATCTTCGGCAGGTATTTCTGCAGGTGCTAAGACAGGTTTCAGCTCGGTTATTACCGCAGGCTTGTTCCTTATTGCAATGTTCTTAAGTCCTCTTGCAGCAATCATTCCAAGTGCGGCAACCGCATCGGCTTTGATTTTCGTAGGCGTATTGATGCTCGGCAACGTAAAAGATATTGATTTCAAAGACTTGACAGTATCTATTCCTGCGTTCCTTATCATCTTCATGATGCCGCTTACTTACTCTATTTCAAACGGTATCGGTATCGGACTTATTGCTTACACCGTAATTAAATTCTTCACTGTTATTTTCGGCGGCAAAGAAAAGATTAAAGCATATTACGGCGTATCAAAAGACGAAGAAGGCAAAAAGGTCTACGGAGAATTCTTGTCAGGCGACCTCCTTATTTTGATTATTTCACTTATCTTCGTACTTCGTTTCTTAATGGTTTCGATGTAAGATAAAAAATATCATAAATATAATAAAATCCACCGCGTTGCGGTGGATTTTTTTGTCTGAAAACAGATAGCAAATTGACGCAATTTTTAACGTAATTGTAAAACAAATTTTACGTTTAAAAATTCGTCCGTTTTGCGTAGAAAAATTTTATGTCGGCGTTTACAAATTTTTTACGTATTATTCGGTCTTGTTTTATGCTTTTACGTTTTTGGCTGTTACGGTTAAAATGTGCAACGGCTAAATATTGTAAAGCCTAATTAATCCTTTCTTGACAATAGAGCCCTTGTGATATATAATTTTCTTGGAGGCAGAATATGTCAAATACTATTGAAATTGCAGAAAGATTAAAAGGACTTCGTGAAATCGAAGAAATATCAACGGCAGAGATGGCGTCTGTCTGCTCTATGAGCGAAGAAGATTATATAAAGCACGAAACGGGCAACGTAGATTTTTCCGTTACGATGCTTTGTAAATGTGCCGAACGGCTCGGAATCGACGTAAC
>CAMGKS010000169.1 GCA_946056785.1 uncultured Clostridia bacterium | reverse complement strand
GCACTCTGCCCTCGATGCGGTTTGCAATCGAAAGTTTTTCATTATATTTATAACGACCTACTCTCGACATTTCATACTTCTTATAATCGAAGAAAGTATTACGAAGCAACGCTTCGGCACCGTCCATTGTAGGAACTTCGCCCGGACGCAATCTCTTGAACAAGTCAAGTTTGCCCTGCTCCACGCTCTTGCAATTTCCGTCTTTTGCTATCGTGTTTTCAATCATATCGTCGCCGTCGAAAAGATTTCTCAATTCTTCATCAGTTCCGATACCCAAAGCTCTGAGCAAAGTCGTCGTCGTAATACGTCTTGTTCTGTCAACCTTAACCCACGAAACGTCGCTTGCGTCCTGTTCGAATTCGAGCCAAGCGCCACGGCTAGGAATTACTTGCGTGCCGAATCTCGTTACGCCGTTTTTATCTTTAGATTCGAGTCCGTAAACACCCGGGCTTCTGACAATCTGACTGACGATAACACGTTCCGCACCGTTGATGATAAAGGAACCCGATTCGGTCATAAGCGGAAAATCGCCCATGAAAACTTCCTGTTCGATTACTTCGCCCGTTTCGTTGTTTGTAAGTCTTGCTTTGACTTTAAGCGGAACGGCATAGGTGGCGTCACGATCTTTACACTCTTTTATGGTGTACTTCGGTTCGCCTTCGAGGGAATGACCTAAAAACTCCAACTTCATTCTTCCTGCGAAGTCGTTGATTGGAGAATAGTCTTTAAAGACTTCGCTTATACCTTCGTCTTTAAAGCTGTTGTAGGAATCCTTTTGCACTGCAATTAGATACGGAATATCGAGAACGTTCTTAATTGTAGAAAAAGTCATCCTCTCGGTATTTCCGTATTTTTCCTTGTGAATTTTTTGAGACATATTACGCTCCTTGAAAAATTTTTGCGAACAATTTAAAAAAAACTCTTGTTTTTTGTTTTTCGTTATTTTATACTACTTTTAACGACAAAAACCCCAAACCCCAAAGTATACTATGGGGCAGAATAATTGTATTATAAGGCAGTTTTTAATTGTACTAATAACAATTTCAATAGTCAAGCATTTTTAGGCAATTTCTTTAAAATGTTTGAATTTTTTATTTTTAAGGAGATTTAACGTCATAATATGAGAATAGACAAGTTTTTAAAGGTTTCCCGCATTATTAAACGCAGAACGGTGGCACAAGAGGCATGCGACGGCAACAGAATAGAAATAAACGGCAAAACGGCAAAACCGTCTAAAGAAATTAAGGTCGGCGACGTGGTAAAAGTTGCTTTTGGCGATAAAGGTCTTACCTTTAAAGTCGTTTCCACCGACGAGAAACTCGGAAACAAAAACCCGACGGAATTGTATGAAATTTTGCAATAATTTAAAATTATTGTCGCCGATTTGCTTGACAGCTTTTTTAAAGCCATCGAAAAATTCGCTTGCTTTTGCCGTCTTAAATTAAGTTTGCTTTTACGCAATCGTTAAATTTGTTTTCTTCAAACTAATTTTTCTTCGGCATATCGAGCGTTTAAAAGCTAAACGTATAAAAAATTTTGCTGATAACGGCTCTTTATCAATTAAAACTAAAAACGTAACGCAGACAGATTCTGCGGCATAATAAAAAACTATTAATTCGCAAATTTCAAAATCGATTTTTTAAAGCCTTATAAAAGCAAACTTAATTTACGACTCCTATCATATGCTTTAGGCTATGGCATAAAGCAAACGATAAAGACGACTGAACTAATATATAAAACGGTACGCATTATGAAAATCAGAATGGAAAGAATCAAATCAAAACCTACCGACGCCGTATTGACGGGCGTCGGTTACGACCTTCACCGTCTTGAAAGCGGAAACGGCATTGTGTTGTGCGGCGTAAAAATCTCGTCGGATAAAAGTTTCGTCGCTCACTCGGACGGCGACGTTCCCATTCATGCCCTTATGGACGCAATACTTTCGGCTTTAGGCGAAAACGATATCGGGCATTTTTTCCCGACAGACGACGACAGATATAAAAAAGCAGACAGTTGCGCTTTGCTTCTGGAAGTATTGAATATCGCTAAAACAAAAGGCTATATGCTAAACAATATCTCCGTTTCGATTATCGCGCAAGAGCCGACGCTTTCTCCGTATATCGACGAATTCAAAGAACGGCTGTCAAAAGTCACAAAAATCAGTCGTGCTAAAATCGGCATTTCAGCAACGACTAACGAAGGTATAGGCGATATAGGCGACGGCAATGCTATAGCAAGTTTTGCGGCGGTAACGCTTGTCAGAATTAAAAACGACAAAAACGACGCTCTATCTGAAAAATAAAAGCGTAAATCTGTTTTAGACAAATATTAGTTAAGTATCAGCCGACAAAAAAGTCGATATCCAAAAAGTTCTGCGGTAGCGATAATGGCAAATGAAATTATAACGGAGTTAAAAAAGCAATATAATAAAACGTGCGTTAACGTAAACTTTCAACGTTGCACGAAGCGCCGCCCTTTTAAATTCATTTAAATTTGAAATTTTATTTAAATTTGAAATTGTTTTAATCGTAGCTTAAAATTTAAAACGGCGTTTTGCTAAGCAAGACGCCGTTTCCGTTTAAATTTAATACGTGAATTTTAAATACAGAAAATATAAGTTTTCGTTACGTTTTTCTTTATGATTTTTCATTGCAT
>CAMGKS010000168.1 GCA_946056785.1 uncultured Clostridia bacterium | reverse complement strand
AGCAATTAAAATTTAATCGGCAATTAAAACCCGATTTGTACGTTAAAGCATTGTGCGGTAAATATATACAAACAAAATCAATAAAATAACGAAAGGAGTACGTAGCGACTTGATATATTGACCGCTATATGATATAATTTATCATGTTGAATTTAATCTCCATAATTCTGTCGTAAAACCTAAACGCACAGATTATTTTCAGACGGTATCATTCAACGTATGGGCAAATTTTGTCTATACAAAAGGTTAACGGATGTAAACTTAATCAAATTTGTAATAATTCGGCGTTAAAATCGTTTGCAAACAATACAGGACAAAATTTTATTGATTCTTTAAACGCTTACATTTTAAGCCGACAATTTGCATTGCATATGCCGTAATAACGTTTATTTGCAATTTGTTTTACGTATTAAATGAAAAAACAAAGAGGAGAATATGGATAATAAAGCTACGCATATCGGTTTAATAATCGACGGAAACAGGAGATGGGCAAGAAATAACGGCGTAAGTATCGGCGACGGTTATAAAGCCGGTCTTATCGCTTTGGAAAACGTCATACGTCATTTTGCCGGCAGCGAAGTAAAATGTATAAGTGTATATGCTTTTTCAAGCGAAAACGACAAACGTTCGTCTGATGAAAAAAGTGCAATAATGAAAGTGATAGGGGAGTTTATCGACAAACATCCCGATAACGTTGCGCTCTCGTTTGTGGGTGATGAAAGATTTATCCCTGACGAATTGTTAAAAAAGATTCACGATTTTAACAATGATAATAAAGAATTTGATATATTAATCAACGTTTGTATCGGTTATGGAGCAAGAAACGATATAGTAAGGGGAGCCAGACGCTTGCTTGAGAGAGCTATAGATACGCTTGCACTTTGTCAGGAAGAAGGCTTATCTGAAAACGATACTTCCAAACAAATCGACGCGCTTTTTACCGAAGAAGGGTTTGGAAAATGCCTTTCAACGTCGTTTTTGCCGCCGTTAGATATGATAATCAGATTTGGCGGAGAAAAGAGACTTTCAAACTTTATGCTTTATGAAGCCGCATATGCTGAATTATATTTTTCGGACACGCTTTGGCCTGACGCTACAAGCAGTGAAATTGAAGAATGCATACAAGAGTTTAAGAAAACGAAAAGGAATTATGGTGAATAACAAATGAAGACGTTTTTTATAAGAACTTTTACCGCTGTGTTTCTTATTGCGTACGTTGTAGGAATGCTCGTTTTGGAATACTTTTTCAATTCGGTTTGCGGTTCGATATTCAGTGACCTTTTGATTTTGTCTTTCGGTTTGCTTGCTTTATACGAAGTTTACAAATCGTTTACAAAAGCGGAAATATATATGTTCAGATTGCCGCTGTTTGTGTTGGGCGTAACGCTATATCCGGTATTTTTCTTGCTTGAATATTTCTGCGGATTAGGACTTATCGGCTTGTTTATATCTTTCATATTTTCCGCCGCACTTGCAATAGGAATGTTTGCATTTTCTACCGACAGACCTCTTAGCGATTTAACGTCAACTATATTTGCTATGGTATATCCGTTTATAATGCTTGCAAGTGCTTACGTCATATCGTCGAAGTTCTGTGCGATTTTTGCGATTGTCTTTGCCGTCTTTATGCCTGTGTTCTGCGATTCGTTTGCATATTGGATAGGCTCGACAGTCAAAGGTCCGAAACTTTGTCCTAAGATTTCTCCGAAAAAGACAATCTCAGGTGCAATCGGCGGTTTAATTGGGGCGATGTTGGCGGCAGTCGGAATGTTCCTCTTCTTTGAATATTTCAACGTTTTGCCTAAAGTAGGATACGTGCCTTTTACGGATACGCCATGGAAATCTGCATTGATATATTTAGCAATCGGAATTTTAGGCGGAGTAGTTTCCCAAGTGGGCGATATTGCTGCAAGCAAAATCAAACGTTGCTTGGGCGTAAAGGACTATGGAAACATTTTCCCGGGGCACGGCGGAGCTATGGATAGAATCGATAGCATTATGTACACGCTTGTGTTGCTTTTGATTGCGTTTACAATTATATATGCGGTTTGATAGTTAGCCGTATTAAAGTTTCTTAAATAAATTTCTCGATACGGCTTATTGATAAACCGTATCGTTTGATTTAATAAGTAAACGACATATTTAATTAGCGTTAAATCTTAAAGTGTGAAATTTTAAAGCATAAAAATTTACTTTTGTCGTCACTATCCAATCGGATAAAATAAATAACTTTGCGTTTAGAAGCTTACGTGATGCGATTAAAAGGACGTTTAAGCTTCATTACAATTCTTATCGTTATAAGTGAAAAGCTGTTATTGTGAACAAAAGCGGCGACAAATTTATTAGGTGTAAAATTTATGAAAAAGAAAATAGTCGTTTTAGGTTCAACAGGATCTGTAGGCAGACAAGTTTTGGAAATCGTCAGAAGATTTCCGGATAATTTTGAAATTGTCGGTGCTTACGCTTATTCAAACGGTGACTTGCTTGCAGACCAGATCCAAGATTTTAGTATAAAATATTATTGTCTTGAAAAAGGTGAAATTTCCCCTTCAAATGAAGTAAAAAAAATCGATTCGATAATAGAGTTAGCAAAAATCGAATGTGACCTTGTTATCTGTGCGGTAACGGGATTGGCAGGACTTAAGCCGTCTATTGCCGCTCTTGAATGCGGCACTGATTTGGCAAC
>CAMGKS010000167.1 GCA_946056785.1 uncultured Clostridia bacterium | reverse complement strand
CCGCAAAGTTTTATGACGTTTGCCATTTATTCACCTCTGGCGTCGGAAAGTAAATCGTTAAATTCCTTCTCGGTAATAGCGGCTTTAATGCCGTCCTCAGTTTTTTCCGTAAAGCCCAATTCTTCCATTTTGGAAAAAATATTGTTTGTAGTTATGCTTCCGATTTTAAACTTCTTTTTTACGCTATCGAAACTTAAAACGTTTCCCTCCATGGCATATTGCAAAACGTCGAAAAACTTAGGAGGATATTTGTCCGATTTTACGTTGAATTTACTTTTTTGTATTTCGTCAAGTTCTTCTTTTATTTCGGAAAAAACGTTTCTGTTTTTTATTATATAATGAACGCCCGAAACGATAGCCAATATCGCGCCGACGTAAAAAATAATTTGTCCGGCAAAATTGTAAAATTTTCCGATAGGCGCCAATATCGCAACCGCAACCGCAACGTCGAGAAAGATTGTTTTAACCTTGCCGAAAACGTCGGCTGCCAAAACTACTCCTCTTTCGACTGCTATGGTTCTGAAAATACCTATAATCAATTCACGAGATATAACAAGTCCTGAAAGAAGCGAAAACACAAGTGAAGCATAAGGATATGCAACGTCAAATACGTCTTTTGCAGTCCACATCATCAATACCAACATTATTACGATTACTACTTTATCAGCCAACGGATCTAAAAATTTTCCCAAATTAGAAACAGTTTTTGTTTTTCTTGCGATAGTACCGTCAACAAAATCAGTTGCACATAAAACGCTGAACGTAACGCAACAAGCGATCAGAAATTCTTTTTGATACGGCAGGAAAAATGCTAAAACGTATAATATGGCGGCAGGAAAAATTAAGAAAATTCTTGCTACGGTAATTTTTGTTGCTAAATTCATTTTAACCTCCCGAATAAGTCCATACCTAAAACGTCTTCGATTTCTACCTTATATATCTGTCCAATATTAAGCGGGGCGTCCGAATTAAATAAAACTTGATTATCGATATCAGGAGCTTGAAACTCCGTCCTTCCGACAAATAATTGCTTGTCATAGTCGATATTCTCATAAATAACGTCAAGAGTTTTACCGATATAGTTGCGGCTTTGGGCTTTTATAACTTCTTCCTGAACAGAGGCAAGTTTTGCCACTCTTTTGCGAATCGTTTTTTCACTCACTCTGTCGGGCAATTTTTCAGCAGGCGTTCCCTCCTCGAGCGAATAGCCGAAAAAGCCTGCGTAATCGATTTTATATTCTTTTATAAAATCACAAAGTTTATTAAATTCTTCTTCCCCTTCGGTAGGAAATCCTACTATAAAAGAGCTGCGAATAGCAATACCTTTATTTTTGACTTTCTTTATCAATTCTTTCGTATATTCTTCATCGGTATGCCGTCCCATCAATTTAAGAATTCTTGAATCGACGTGCTGAAACGGTATATCCATATATTTTACTACTTTTTTACTTCCGGCTATGTAATCGATAAGTTCGTCGTCAACCATTTCAGGCTCTAAATACATAAGTCTTATCCACTTAAAGTCCAATTCCGAAAGTTTGTTCAATAAATCGATCAAAGACTTTTTGCCGTATAAGTCCGTTCCGTATCTCGTTACGTCCTGAGCAACAAGAATAAGTTCTTCGACGCCGTCATCGGCAAGTTTTTTTGCTTCTTCGACTAAATCTTCGATTTTCTCTGAACGGTATTTTCCTCGTATATAAGGTATGGCACAGTAAGTGCAATGGTTGTCGCAACCGTCCGCAATTTTTAAATATGCATAATGATACGGCGTTGTTAAAACTCTCTTTCCGTAATATTTATCGACCGAACAAAAAATTTTATTATTATTTACCTCTATGCCGTCCAGAAAATCGCATAAAACGTCGTAATCTCCCGTTCCCAAAAACAAATCAACTTCAGGAAGAGAGGACGAAAGTTCATTCTTATATCTTTGAGGAAGACAGCCGGTCACAATAACCTTTGTGCCGTTCTTCTTTTTATATGCTACTGCGTTTAAAATTTCGTCGATTGATTCGTTTTTCGCACTCTCGATGAAAGCGCAAGTATTTATAATTATCACGTCTGCTTTTTCTTCTAAATCGACCAACTCGTGTCCTTTTTCGACAAGACGTGAAAGCATTTTTTCGGTATCGACGCGGTTTTTATCGCAACCTAAAGAAATTGTACCTATTTTCATAATTTACCTTTTCGACTCTCAAAAACTGCGTATCGTGAAAGCCGTATCAAACTGCTGATTTTTCTTACGTAAAACGTTGACTATTGAATTGCACAAAGCCGAATTAACGGCAATTTAAAATTTCATCTGTTCCGATAAAATCAAAATCACTGTTTTCATAAAGATATTCGATAAGCGTCTCGATTTCACGAACGGTTACAAACGCACCTTGCAATTTTCTTAACCTTATATCCGATTGCGTTTTAAAAATCAACTGACCGTTACCGGAAAGGTTTGCCGCCTCTTTGTCGCCTATTATAAGTTCGCTGTCCTTTTCGCTTTGCGTCTTAAAAGCAATTCGCGTGGAAAAATTTTTAAGTATGTTTTCATTTAAAACGGAAGAATTTAACTGCTTCGTATTAAACACCACGTGTACTCCGACGTCGTTTTTAACGTTGCTAAGTTTTGTCAAAGTTTTTTCTATTTCTTCCGCATTATTTCCACGCATCGCATAGCCGATTTCATCGAC
>CAMGKS010000166.1 GCA_946056785.1 uncultured Clostridia bacterium | reverse complement strand
CTGAAGAATGGGAAGTCGTTTTTAGTAAAATTAAAAATAACAATTTGAGAAAATTGGCAAAAGTTGTAGCAAAATATATTGCCGAAAAAACCGAAATCATTGGTGGTGAAAATGAAGAATAAAATTATATTGCTCGATTCAAACAGTTTGATGCACCGTGCATATCACGCCTTGCCGGGACTTAATAACGGCAAAGGACAGTTTACGGGAGCGGTGTATGGGTTTTTAAATATTTTATTTAAACTTATTGAACAAGAACAGCCTACTCATATTGCTGCGGTGTTCGACGCTTCTAAAAAAACCTTCCGTAACGCCATTTTCCCGGATTATAAAGGCAACAGAAAACCTACCGACCCTGAGCTTGCAATGCAATTTGAACCTATAAAAAAGATTTTGAAAATGCTCAATATCCTTACCGTAGAATTGGAAGGATACGAGGCGGACGACATTGTAGGTACGCTTGCTAAAAAATTCGATGAACCAACCGTCATCGTAACGGGAGATCGTGACAGCTTTCAGCTTGTCAACGACACTACGACGATTATGTGGACTAAGGTCGGCATTTCCAACGTCGAAAGAGTTGATTTAAATTATCTTCATGAATTAGGCTTTGAATCTACAGAACAATTTATTGACTATAAAGCGTTGAGAGGCGACGCTTCCGACAATATTCCCGGCATAAAAGGGGTAGGAGAGAAAACGGCGATTGATTTGCTGCACAAATTTAAATCGCTTGACGGCGTATTCGAAAACGCCGAATCTATAAGCGGAAAAATAGGAGAAAAAATTCGGGAAGGCAAAGCTGACGCATATATGTCTAAAAAACTTGCTACAATCGATACGAACGTGCCGATTGACGTAAAGATTGACGATATGAAGATTAACGATAACTATTCTCCTCAGCTTGCCGAATATCTTTCACAGCTTCAGATGACGACTATATTGAAAAAACTGAACTTCGAGTCCGTCAGAAAAGAAATAAAAATAGTCGACGTAGAATTCAATGAATTTAAAAATATTTTAAAGCGTGCAAACGAGCTTTCGATGTTTGTAAGCGATAATATCTCCGTTTCTACCGACAGCGAAACCGAATACAGACTTGCCATAAAACAGGAATTGTTTTCGGACGGGGCAGATTTGGCTGAAGCGTTAAACGCAGTTTTTGCTTCCGACGCCCGCGTTATTTTGTATGACGCAAAAAAGTATTTTGTTGAAGGCTATAAATTAGTTAATTTCTTCGACGTTATGATAAGCAGCCATTTAGTTTTCGGCTCCGAGCCTATAAAAAACGTTCAGCAGGTGTTTGAGAGAGAAAATCTTAATGCAGGCAGTGCCGCTCTGTTTGAAATTTATAAACGCCACGAAAAACTGATTGCAGACCGAAATGAGAACGAAGCTCTCGACGTGGAATTCAAACTTGTAAGCGTTTTGGCAAAAATGCAAAAACGGGGCGTCGGCGTTGACGTTTCCGTGCTTAACAATTTGGAAAACTATTATTCAAAAATTCTGAATGAAATTTCAAAAGAAATCGAAAGCATTACGGGGAGCGGCGTAAACGTTGCAAGCCCTAAACAAACGGCGACTCTTTTGTTTGAAACTCTCAATTTGCCGCACGGCAAGAAAAATAAATCGGGTAGTTATTCGGTCGACGAAGAAACTTTAACCGAACTTGCCGACTATCATCCCGTCGTTCCTTTGATTTTGCAATACAGAAAAACAGCTAAATTATTGTCGACTTACGTTACGGGCATGAAAACTGCCGTAAAAAGCGGCAGAGTGCACACCGAATTCAATCAAACAGTTACGACTACGGGAAGATTGTCATCGACAAATCCGAATCTCCAAAATATCCCCGTACGAGGTGAAGATTCGAAAAAAATCAAAAGCGCGTTTGTCGCTAAAAACGGTTACGTTTTGTTGTCTTGCGACTATTCGCAAATCGAATTAAGACTTTTGGCACACTTTTCAGGGGAGGAAAAACTCATAAAAGCTTACGAACAAGGGGCGGATATTCACTCTGAAACGGCATCTATGATTTTCGGCGTTCCGATAAATGAAGTTACTTCGGCTCAACGCAAAGAAGCAAAAGCAGTTAATTTCGGCGTAGTGTACGGCATGAGCGATTTCGGGCTTGCAAGGGACGTAGGCATAAGCGTTAAAAAAGCAAAAGATTATATAGAAAATTATTATAAAACGTATCCTAAAGTTAAGGAATATCTTACAAACAGTATAGAATTTGCTCGTAAAAACGGTTATTCCGTTACCTATCTTGGTCGTCGCAGGAATATAGACGGCATAAATTCTCCGAAATTTTCCGAACGGAGTCAGAACGAAAGATTTGCAATGAATACGCCGCTTCAAGGCAGTGCCGCTGAGATAGTTAAACTTGCAATGATTGAAATTGAAAAGGCTCTTGAAAATAAAAAATCGGAAATGCTCATTCAGATTCACGACGAATTGATTTTCGAGGTGGCAAAAGACGAATTCGACGAAGTTTTAAAGACGGTAAAAGACGTTATGGAAAACGTTGTGAAATTGCAAGTGCCGCTTACAGTCGACGCCGAATGGGGTGACAGTTGGGGCGGATTTAACGATTGACATATAATAATCAGGCAAAATTATGCTATTTATTGACGGCATTGACGTAATATAGCAAATTCGACATTAAAATCGATAGCTTTATTTTGCTTTTAATGATA
>CAMGKS010000165.1 GCA_946056785.1 uncultured Clostridia bacterium | reverse complement strand
CGCCGGGAGTGGCACAACAGGGCACGCTGTTATGAAACTTAATGCCGAGGATGGTGGCAATCGCAAATTTATCCTTTGCACCAACAACGAAAACAATATTTGTCGCGACGTAACTTATGAGCGTATTAAACGCGTTATCGCAAAGGAAGATTACAAGGCAAGCCTGAAATACTTCAAGGTGGACTATCTGCCTATATCGGACAAACTCTATTACGAATATGCGGACGAACTTCTTTTGCATATCCGCGAACTTGTAGAGCTTGAAAACGGTATCAATTTTAGCGGCAACAGCGAAATCGCAATCGTTTTGACGGAAGCGGAACTTGACGACTTTGTAGCAAATATTCCCGAAACGTGCAAGGCGATTTACGTCGGGCATGACGTTCTCCCTACAGAGGAGCAGGAAAAAATTTTTGTCGAAAAGAAAATCAAAGTCAACGTGATACCCGAATATTATTACCGCGACTTGGAGGGCTAAAGATGAATTTAATGAATTTTCAGTTGAAAGCAATAAAAGATCTGCTTGAATGTATGGAAGACGATTCCGTACGCGAAATCGTCTTAAAAAGCCCGACAGGTAGCGGAAAAACCATTATGCTTACGCATTTTATGGATGAGTATACCAAAGAACACGCCAAAACCGTGTTTGTGTGGCTCACACCCGGCAAAGGCGAACTGGAAACGCAGAGCAAAGCAAAAATGGATAAGTATATCCATAACGCACAGACAAAACTCCTTGCCGACGTTATGGCGTGCGGTTTTGAAGAAAACGACGCTTGTTTTATCAACTGGGAAAAACTTACTAAAAAGGGCAACAATGCCTTAAGAGACAGCGAACGCACCAATTTTTTGGAATGGATAGAGAAAGCGTTGAACGGCGGTTTGTCGTTCAAAATCATTATAGACGAAAGCCATCAGAATTTTACGGAAAAAGCCGACGCTATTGTGCAACTTTTTAAAACGGACAAGATTATTCGCTGTTCGGCTACGCCTATCATAGATAAAAAAGCAAAACTTATTGAAATAGCCGAAAAGGACGTTATTGCCGAAGGGCTTATAAAAAAGTTGCTCGTCATCAACGAAAATTTTCCTCAAACCATAGAAACGGACAATCAGACGTGGTATCTTTTGGAACGAGCATTGAATAAGCAATACGAAATACGTTCTTTGTTTTTGCAAAAGGGCGTGGACGTCAATCCTCTTATCGTGGTGCAACTGCCAAATAACAGCGATTTGCTGTGCGAAAGCGTTGAAGATTATTTTGCCACGCAAGGGATAACTATCGAAAACGAAACGCTTGCCGTATGGCTTTCCGGTAGGCACGAAAACATTGACGATATAGCCGACAATAACGGAAAACAAATTGCCGTTATTATGAAACAAGCCGTTGCAACGGGTTGGGACTGTCCTCGTGCACATATACTTGTAAAACTGCGTGAGAATATGGATGAAACGTTTGAAATTCAAACGTTAGGCCGTATTCGCCGTATGCCAGAGGCAAAGCATTATGATAGCGACATTTTGGACTATTGTTATCTTTATACGTTTGACCAAAAATTTACGGCAGGCGTAAAAGCGGCATTGGGCAGAGGGGCACTTGAAGGAAAGGATATTTTTTTGAAGAACGAATATAAGTCGTTTTCTCTAGTAAAAGAGCAACGCACTATGATTACTGATTTGCGTGATCCACGCAAGGCATTGTTTTCGATAGCAAGTTATTTTATAGATGCATACGGTTTGACGGGAAGTAAAAAGGAAAATAAAACAAGACTTGAAACGGCAGGTTTTGTGTTTTCCGATTTTATAAATACTTATACGCAATCGGGCAGCATAGCCAGCCTTTCAGATTTGGGTGAAAGAGACAATCTGAATACGATTACCGTTAAAGAAACGGTAAACACGCATAAACTCGGGCGAGAACGTCATCATTGTATAGGCGTTATCGGCCGTGAAATAGGTATGGAATATGAATATATGCAAACCATCATCGGCAAGTTGTTTGGAGACAAGTACGAATATTCAAACAAGTTGCTTTCGCTTTCCACAAGAGAATTATATGCTTTTATTATAAATAACGTGGATACGCTGCGTCGTAGCGTTCGGGAAGCAATGGCAGTGCAACTTACTCAAGGTGTTATTTCCGCCGATATGGTTTCGACAAAAAAGTTTTTTATGCCTCGTGTTTGTAAGTTTACATTCGACGTTGCCAGCAAAGTGCAGATTGAAAGCGTAAAAAACGTATATCAAGGATATTTAATGTCCGCAGAGCCTCGTTCGGCAGCCGAAAAAAAATTCGAAAAATTTTGTGAAAAATGCTCTGCCGTAGATTGGTTTTACAAAAACGGCGACAAAGGCGACGAGTATTTGTCCATCGTTTACATTGACAACGGCAACCGTCAAAAACTTTTCTATCCCGACTATGTCGTGTCGTTGCACGGCAAAACGTGGATCGTCGAAACGAAAGGCGGATTTGACAAAGTCGGCAACAGCGAAGATATTGATATTTTCTCGCCGAAGAAGTTTGAAGTATTAAAAACGTATCTTGAAAAATACGGCTTAAACGGCGGTTTTGTCCGCTTTGATAAGCAAAGCGAAGAGCTTTGCATTTGTACCGAAAATTACAACAGCGATATTCATTCCGACGATTGGAAAATATTAAGTGAAATATTTGTGTAACAAAAAGCAAAAAATTTTCTCGGTTATTTGTGTTTAATAATCAATTTG
>CAMGKS010000164.1 GCA_946056785.1 uncultured Clostridia bacterium | reverse complement strand
TTCTTCCCGCCGCTCATTCCTATCGTTATTTGGGCATTGCAAAAAAGAGCCCGCGACCATGCAAGAACTCCTATGCAATGGAACGATAAAGAAAATGCGGGATTTACAACGGGAACGCCGTGGATGAAAGTCAACCCGAACTATAAAACAATAAACGTCGAAGAAGCTATGGAAGATGAAAATTCTATCCTTAATTTCTACAAAAAACTTAATAAATTCCGTTTGGGAAATAAAGTAATAAGATACGGAACGTATAGAGAAATTTATCATAACAATAAAAAACTCTTTGTTTATGAACGTGAATATGAAGGCGTAAAATACCTCGTCGTCTGTAATTATTCTGATAAGTGTCCGAAGTTTGTTCTTCCTGACGAACTAAAAGGCTACAATTCAAAACTTATTATGTCAAATTACGGTTCAACAAAAACAACGCTCGAAGACAAAATTACCCTTTTGCCTTATGAAGGTTTCGTTTATGAATTGACAAAGTAAATCGTAAACTTATTGAGTAGCCTATTGACGGCATAAATCTAACAATAAGAGTCAATATGAGTCAACGCTATAACAATTCGGTATATCTTGAATTGTTATCGGCGTTGACTCTTTTTATGCAATCTTACGCCTTTTGTTATATAAACGTACTTTTTGCGGTTATACTTTTTGCGGTTATAGTAAATTACGTAAAATATAAAAAGCGTTCATATTAAATAATTCGTAAACCTGTTAAATATACTTGCCATTTGTTTACGTTCTTCATAAATTTTTGAAAAATTTTTTAAATCAATTAAATAGAAATTTTAAATTATCAAACTCCGAAACTTATTAATAAACTTCAAATCTTAAACATACTTTTTCTTTTAATCAACTTCGTAACTTTAAATGAACTTGCTGTTTATACGTTCTTTGCAATTTATCGTTACCGAAACATTTCTGAATATAATAAATAATCTTAATTATTTATTGATAATCTTCGTAAATAAATTAAATTTATAAAGAAACTTCGTAAAAATATTTTTTGTTTTTATATCGCTATTTCGTTAAATTTTTGTAGCTTTTATCTTAAAACAATTAATTTATAAATTTACTTTTCCCTTTAAAAAATTTTCTTCAATATATATTAAAGCGTGTCGATTCGTTTAAGCTAAATTAAAAACAAAAAAGTTTAGTCGTTGCAAAAAAGAAAAACAGCGGTTTTTCCGCTGTTTTTCGTCCCCCATCACAAATCCGAAACGGATTTTTGCTTTTTTATTTTTGCTTTAAATAGGCCGCACGTTAGCGTATTTGCTCTTAGCTTGCCTACCATTAAACAAAATAATAAAGTTTTTACTATTCAACAAAATATGCCCTTACTATTTCCTGTTTTTCATGCGGTCTGTCGTTTCTGTCGGTAGCCGTGTTGGCGATTCTGTCAACCACGTCCATTCCTTCATAAACTTTCCCGAAAGCGGCATATTGTCCGTCCAAAAATTTTGCGTCTTCATGACAAATAAAGAATTGCGACGACGCTGAGTCCGGATTATTGCTTCTTGCCATAGAAATAACTCCTCTGGTGTGCGAAAGAGGATTGTTGACGCCGTTCATCAAAAATTCGCCTTTTATGTTTTTAGAACTTCCTCCGCAGCCTGTTCCGGTAGGATCGCCGCCTTGAATCATAAATCCGGAGATTACTCTATGAAAAATCAATCCGTCGTAAAAACCTTCCTGAACAAGCTCTTTAAAATTTTGAACGGTTAACGGTGCGGCATTTTCGTCAAGTTCGATTTTAATATTGCCTTTTCCTGCAATTTCAAGAACTACTCTATTTGTCATTAAATTTCTCCTGCGAAAAATCTTTTTATAAATGTCAATGCTTTTTCATTATTTTCTCTTGCGGCTTTACTTGTCCACGTAAGCGGGAAAGTATGGTTATCCATAAACTTTGTAGACCTATAAAGTTCGTTATATATTCCGTAGTTGTTTAACGTTTCTACAAGTTTTTCACCTTGTCCACGGCAGAAGAAATCTTTACCGGCAGCCGTTATAAACGATTTAGGGAATTTTTCAGTTATGTAATCGGCAGGGGAGAGATATTCAAGGTATTCATATTTTTCAATATCTTTAATATTTCCGCCTATAAAATCTTTATAAATTTTTTCTGTCAAACCAAAAACGATTCTTTGATTAAGTGCGGTTTGCAAATCATAAATTCCGCAATCAAGAACGGTAGCGGTAAATTTAGCTTTCATTTTTCCGAAAAATTCTTGAAGCTTTTCACTATCCTGAATTACAGCAAGCATCGCACTGTAATAACCGCCGGCACTGTCGCCTGTTACAATAAATTTTGTTAAATCGAGATTATACTTTTCGGCATTGTCGACAACCCAATTTACAGCATTAACAAGCTGTCTTACAGGTTGTGGAAATAAGACTTTATTGCCTAAACCATAGTTAACGTTTACGACAAAAGCTCCCGTTTCTGCGGCATACCATCTGCAAAGTGCTCTGCGGTATTTTTTATCACCGGCAACAAAACCGCCACCGTGAATTTCAAAAATAACCGGATATTTACTTCCGTCTTGTTTAGGAACGACGTAAGTATTAAGTTTGCATTCCGGTTCGTCACCGTATGGTATATCGTTTTCAATTTTCACGTGACGAGTTTTTCTCATAATTCTCGTTCTGTTTTGAGACCCGTCGAATAAGTAGTCGATAGCAACAAATACTGTTTTGGCAAAAGACATTTTTCTCCCCCTAATTTAGTAAATAATTGGTCATTCATCTGGCTATAATGACAGTTACGAACGCGGCTATGAAGATGG
>CAMGKS010000163.1 GCA_946056785.1 uncultured Clostridia bacterium | reverse complement strand
CCGGCATTTTCATTCATAACGCCGCCGTCATCCATAACTCGAATAACTTCAAGATTGTGACGTAAGCCGACTTCGAAGTCGTTAGGATCGTGTGCAGGCGTAATTTTAACGGCACCCGTACCGAAACCGAGTTCAACGTAATCGTCGGCAATCAAAGGAATTTCTCTGTCGGTCAAAGGCAGACGAAGCGTCTTGCCGATAAGAGCTTTATATCTTTCATCCTTAGGATTTACCGCTACCGCCGTATCGCCGAGCATAGTCTCAGGACGAGTCGTTGCGATAGTTACGTAGCCGCTTCCGTCCGCAAACGGATAACGATAATGCCACAAAAACGAATCTTGTTCGGAATATTCGACTTCGGCGTCGCTCAAAGCGGTTTTACAACACGGACACCAGTTTATTATCCTGTCGCCACGATAAATCAAGCCTTTTTCATAATATTTTACAAAAGCGTCAAGAACGGCGTTCGAACAGTTTTCGTCCATAGTGAACGCCTCTTTAGACCAATCGCAGGAAGTACCCAAACGTTTAAGCTGTTCAACGATTCTGCCGCCGTATTGTTCTTTCCATGCCCAGGCTCTCTTTAAAAATCCGTCTCTGCCGACGTCGTTTTTCGTAACGCCGTCTTTTTTCATTTGCTCAACGATTTTAACTTCGGTAGCAATGGAAGCATGGTCGGTACCCGGAAGCCAAAGAGCCTCATATCCGTCCATACGTTTAAAACGGATGATAATATCCTGTATGGTCTGATTCAAAGCATGTCCCATATGAAGTTGCCCCGTTATGTTTGGAGGCGGCATCATAATCGTAAACGGCTCTTTTTCGCTGTTCGGATGAGCTTCGAAATATTTTTTCTTTTGCCAAAACTCATATATTTTTTGTTCGAATTCAGGATTGTAAACTTTGTCCATAATTAGGTTGTTCCTTAATATAACTTTATCTCATTTTTTGCGGCATAAGTTATGCCTCGTTGACTATTCTTAATTGTTTTTTTCTTCATCGTCAGAAACTGACGTATCTTTTTCGTTTACGGTTTCACCGCTTAATTTTGCGGCTTTCTTTTCTTTTAAAATAGGTATAAGTTGCTTTACAACGTCAATAACGTAACTTCCGAGTGCAAAATAGCTTTGCAAAATCGCAACTGCAATAACCGCCCAATCCCATGCCCCATACGGAACAAGGTACTTATGGAAAAAGCACATAATAAAACCTATTGAAAGCGTTGCCGAAGCAACTTTTCCGATCATATTTGCTTTTACCACTACTCCTGACTTGGCAACAATAGGAGCAAGAATTATCATCAAAATTTCTTTCGTTGCTATTGCGACTAAAAAGCCCCAATGCAAATAATACTCACAACCCCAGAAAGTAACGCCGTCAAGTCTGATTGCAAAGCACATACACATTGCCATAGCTATATGCATAAGTTTATCGGCAAGAGGGTCAAGAAGCATTCCGACTCCGCTGCCCCAATTAAACTTTCTTGCAAGAATACCGTCAACAAGGTCGCTTGCTGCGGCAATTACAAAAATTCCGAGTGCAATATAAATAAACGTTTCATTGCTCTGTTTTCCGGCTAATACCGACATGGTAATAAACGCAGGAACACATAAAATCCTGAAATAAGTAATTATGTTCGGAATTGTCAATAAGTCCTTAGGATTAAACTGATTTATCTTCATAATTTACTCCTCCATACATATTTTTGATTATAACACCAAATGGTTGCTTTGTAAAACGATAATTATCAGGTAAAAAACTTTTTAACATCGTTTGGCGTCTCAAAAACGTAATTTGCCCCGGCTTGCACAAGTTCATCTCTGCTCCCAAAGCCCCACAAAACTCCTCCGCTGTCAATTTTTGCAAGTTTTGCTCCCTCTACGTCATAAAGTCGGTCGCCCAACATAATAACTTTTCTGCGGTCTGAAATTTTCATATTTTCAAACACGTATTCGATTACGTCGATTTTTGCGCCTCTTTTGTTATCGCTGTCGGCTGCGCCGATAAAATCAAAATAGCGGCTCAAATCAAAATAATCCATAATTTTTAAGGTGAATTTCATAGGTTTGCTGGTAGCGAGCGCTAAACGATAACCACGTTCCTTTAAATATGCAAGCATATCGACAATTCCGTCGTACAGTTTATTATCGCACCAGCCGTCGATATCGTATTGATAGCGATAAAATTTTATAGCCTCTTCTATAGTTTTGTCATCCATGCCCAACCTTTTCATAGAAACTACAAACGGCGGTCCGATCATACTGTTCAATACGTCGTCGGAAAGCGGTTCTCTATTTAAAGAAGTCATCGCAAAATTTATACATCTTTTGATTCCGCCTTCACTGTTTGTAAGCGTTCCGTCAAGGTCAAATAAAATGTAATCATACTTTTTCATAAAACAATTATAACCGCAAATTGAAAGTCTTTCAACAATGTAACGCTAATTTTAAAATATTCATACAATAAATCAGTTTAAAAATTTGCTTTCAGGAAATTAATTTATTATGGAGATATTATGATAAAACGTGGAGATTTATATTATGCCGATTTAAGTCCTGTCGTAGGAAGCGAACAAGGCGGAGTCCGTCCCGTTCTCGTCGTGCAAAACGATATAGGAAATAAGTATAGCCCGACAATCATTGCGGCGGCAATCACTTCTCAACTTAACAAAGCCAAACTTCCGACGCATATAAATTTACCTGCGGAAGAATACGGACTTCCAAAAAATTCCGTCGTATTGTTAGAACAGATACGAACTATCGATAAAAGAAGATTGAAAGACAAAATCGGTGAGTTGCCA
>CAMGKS010000162.1 GCA_946056785.1 uncultured Clostridia bacterium | reverse complement strand
ATCAAACGCAAAAAAAAGCGTCAGACTTTTAAGCATAAGAAAAAACTTCAGGCTTTATGATCTTCAGGCTTTATGATTATATTAAAGCATTTTAACTATACCGGCAAACTGAATATAGCGTATTATTCATTGAATAATACGAAGCGAAAAAGCCGTATAAATGCAAAGCGAAAAAGCCATATATCTTAAACTAATACGATTTATTATATAGCTTTACGCCTCATACAATTTTTTGCGACTTCCCGACGCTTAGTGCAATAGATATCCGAAAACCGTTGCTATATAAATTCAGCCGTATTTATTATTCAAGCGTTTACGCGATAAAATGAGGAAGTATAGGCATAAAATTGCTTATTGAAATTGCATAATATTTTAAGCATAAAACAAACTAAAAATATGCTTAACAATTTTTTAAGGTGTATCATTTTATACGTAGTTTTGCTCGTTTCCATGCGACTTATGGGAAAACGGCAGATAGGCGAACTCCAACCTTTTGAGTTCGCAATAACTCTCGTGGTGGCAGACCTTGCCTGCATACCTATGCAGGACAATACAATGCCGATTTTATACGGTATCATTCCTATTTTCACGTTGCTTATTTTTCATATTCTTATCACAAAAATTTGTGTGAAAAGCGTTCGTTTCAGAAGGTTAATAAACGGCAAACCTACCGTCATTATAAACGAAGGAAAACTTGACGTTGACGCATTAAAAAAACTCGATATGAATACTAACGACGTTTTAGAGGCTTTGCGTTGTGCCGGCTATTTTAAACCGGGAGAAGTCGAATGTGCCGTAGTCGAAACAAACGGCACGGTTACGGTTTTACCGAAATTTGCAAACGCACCCGTTACAAACGCCGACCTTAACATCGTCGGCGGACAAAACGAGTTGCCTATGACCATAATAGTTGAAGGCGTATTTTTAGAAGACAATTTGAAACAAAACTCTTTAAAAATAACTAAAAAACAAATTCAGAATTTGCTAAAAAACCTTCGTCTTGAATTGAAAGACGTATTTCTACTTTCGCTTAGCGGTGAAAACGCATTCATTCAACCGTACGTCGGCGAACCTATAAACCGTAGCATTGCCACACAAGCGGAGGAACAGAATGTATAAAACGATTATCGCCGTAATAGTGCTTGCGTTGATTATAACGGGCGGTATATTGGACAATGCCAACGTAAACAAGGTTTTTGACAAATTCGATGAACGTTTAAACGATTTACGAACCCTCGTAGAAGAAGAAAACAAACAGGAATCGATAAAGCTGCTCAAAGAAACCGACGAATGGTGGAGCGTTCAAAAATCAAAAATGGAATTTTACAGCTATTCGCAGGATTTAAGGCTGATATCTTCATGTCTCGGGGAAACTTTAGGCAGCCTGGAATGCGACGACTTTGAAAACGCACTTTCAAAAGTAGAATCGCTCCTTTCAATATCCGCGAACACTCGCAACCTGTTGGGCGTCAGGATTGAAAATATCGTCTGACCTTTTCGTCCAAGTCTCCCGCCCCTAATATAAGCAGCACGTCGCCCTGCGGTTTGCCCTTAAACCGATTCAGCAATTCGTACAATTCCGAATCGTTTTCAAGATATTGACTGCCGATCTTTTCGGAAAGAGTCTTTGCGTCGATTCCGTCCTCCGGTATTTCACGGGCAGAAAAGGTTTTATAAATTGCCGATTTGTCGCACACTTTCAAGACCTTCACGAAATCGTCGAAAAAACAAGCCGTGCGTGAATAAGTATGCGGTTGAAAAATCGCAAAAACTTTTCCATAAGTTTTAGCAACCTCTATCGTCTTTCTCAATTCGGTAGGATGATGAGCATAATCGGAAATTATCGGCACGTTATTGACAGTCCCTATTCTTTCAAAACGCCTTTTTACTCCTTTGAAAGTCGATATCGCTTTTGAAATAACGTTGGCGTCAATATCAAACAGTTTTGCCGTCTCAATCGCAAACGCAATATTTTCCGCATTGTATTTGCCTTTCAACGGAGACGTAACCTTTACGTCTTTATACACAAAATCGACGTTTTCGTTATAATCACCGATTCCGTTGCCTAATACGGGAAACACAACCGAACCTGCGACGCCGTTTAGCTTTTCATATTCTCTTTTACCGATGATGAGACTTCCGCCCGGCTTTATGCCCTTAGCGAATGCCTCGAATGCCAAGCGATAACTTTCGTCTGTCGGGTAACAATCGGGGTGGTCACGTTCCATATTCAGAATCAAAGCAATATCCGGTTGCAAAGACAAAAAGCTGCCCTTATATTCGCACGCTTCAGCAACAAATACGTCATCACCTATGCCGGTTCTGCCTGAACTTTCACCGCCGATATGACTTGTTACGTCAAAACCTGCTTCAAGAAGAACGTGAGAAATCAGTGCGGTGGTTGTAGTTTTTCCGTGAGCTCCGCTGATTGCTATAACTTTTCTATGCATCGAAGCAACAAAGCCCAAAAAGTCACGCCTTTCTATACACGGTTTGTTTAAAGCTTTAGTCTTTATCATTTCAGGATTGTCGCTTTTTATAGCAGACGAATAAACCGCATAATCGTAATCGGTAAAATACGGACGCGGTTTATAATAAATTTTTATGCCTTCTTTTTCAAGACGTCTTGTGGTTTCGCTCTCTTTTGCGTCATACCCAATGACCGTTGCTCCGCAATGCTTTGCGTAAAGTGCAAGCAGCGACGTACTGACGCCGCCTATTCCTAAAAATAAAATTTTTTCTTTATACATAATATGCCTAAAATCAATATATGCGGCAAGACAATGCTTTTTTTACAAATTTTGAAAAATTTTTAAAATGGGTA
>CAMGKS010000161.1 GCA_946056785.1 uncultured Clostridia bacterium | reverse complement strand
ATTATCCGAGCGGAAAATGGCATATCGGAACTTGTTATACGACGGTAATTTGCGACGCATTGGCAAGATATAAAAGAATGCAGGGTAAAGAAGTATTTTATCTGACCGGTACCGACGAACACGGGCAGAAAATTGAAACTTCTGCAAAAGAACACGGCGTGTCTCCGAAAGAATGGGTTGATATTCAGGTAAATTCTTTAAAATCGTTATGGAAAATTTATGATATTTCCTATAACCGTTTTATCCGTACAACGGACGCCGACCATGAAAAATTGGCGAGTAAAATTTTTGATAAATTGTATGAAAAGGGCGATATCTATAAAAGCGAGTATGAAGGCTGGTACTGCGTGCCGTGCGAGTCGTTCTGGACGAAATCGCAACTTAAAGACGGTAAATGCCCCGATTGCGGCAGAGACGTGACTCTTGCAAAGGAGTCGAGTTACTTTTTCAGATTGTCTAAGTATCAGGACAAAATTTTAGAACTTTTAGAGCGTGACGATTTTTTGGAGCCAAAGAGCCGTCGCAACGAAATGATAAACAACTTTTTAAAACCCGGACTTAAAGACCTTGCCGTTTCTCGTACTTCGTTTAAATGGGGTATCCCCGTTTCATTTGACAACGAACACGTAATTTACGTATGGATCGATGCATTGACAAATTATATCACGGCTTTAGGATACGGCTCTGATGATGAAACGCTTTTCAAAAAATTCTGGCCTGCCGACATTCATATGATGGCAAAGGAAATCGTACGTTTCCATTCAATAATATGGCCGGCAATTCTCATGGCTTTGGATATAGAATTGCCTAAAAAAGTCTACGGACACGGATGGCTTTTGCTTGGTGAAGAAAAAATGTCAAAGTCGACGGGAAACGTTGTCGATCCGTTTTTCTTGGCGGATAAGTTTGGGGCAGACGCAATCAGATATTATCTTCTCCGTGACGTTCCTTTCGGAGAGGACGGCGCTTATACCAACGAATTGCTTTTAAAGCGAATTAACGGCGATTTAGTTAATACTTTGGGCAATCTCGTTAAACGTACGAGTGCCATGATTGAACAATATTTCGACGGCGTTATTCCGCAACCGAAAGTGAAAGAAGCTGTTGACGACGACCTTATTAATATGGTTTCGGCTTTGCCTGAAAACGTTGAAAGAGAAATGGATAAGTTCGATATGCCTAAAGCGCTTACTTGCATTTTCGACACGCTTAGCAGAGCTAATAAGTATATCGACGAGACCGCACCGTGGGTATTGAATAAGGAAGGAAAAACCGACAGACTTGCAACCGTTATGTATAATCTTGCCGAAACTTTAAGATTCGCCACAATTTTGCTGCAACCTTTCTTAACTAAGACTCCTGACAAAATCTTTGAGTCGTTTGCTTTCGATAAATCTTTGAGAACTCTTGACAGCTTGAATAAGTTCGGGGCTAAAATTGACGGCGTAAAGGTTAAACAAACCGAAGCGATTTTCAACCGTATCGATATTCCTAAAACGCTTAAGGAAATGGAAGAAGTCGCATTAAAGGCTAAAGCCGAAAAAGGTAAAGACGAGAAAAATAAAAAAGACGAAAAACCGGAGGGCATTATGGATATATCGCAAATTGCAATCGAAGATTTTGCAAAAATCGATTTGAGAGTAGGAAAAATTCTTACGGCTGAAAAAGTCGAAGGAGCGGATAAACTCCTTAAATTCAGCGTAAAAGTCGGCGAAGAAACGAGAACCATCGTCAGCGGCATCGCTAAATATTACGTTCCGGACGATTTGGTAGGTAAGGAAGTAATAGTCGTAGCAAACCTTAAACCTGCAAAACTCCGCGGTATTATGAGCGAAGGAATGCTTCTTTGCGCCGTAGACGGAGACAAAGTAGTTTTGATTA
Source organism: uncultured Clostridia bacterium (assembly GCA_946056785.1). Lineage (GTDB taxonomy): Bacteria > Bacillota > Clostridia > Christensenellales > CAG-917 > CAG-917. Next base: position 952 of record CAMGKS010000161.1, on the reverse strand, counting down.
CGCCGATGGTTGACGTAAACAGCGGTTCAAAAGTATGCTGATCGACACTCATTGCCATTTAACGGACGAAAGATTTGACGAGGACAGGGAAGAAATAATTTCTTCCCTTTTTCAAAACGGAATTGAAAGAGCGATTGTCGTAGGATATGACAGGCAGTCTTCATCCGAATCGTTTAAGCTCGCCAAAAAACATGAAAATTTATACTGTGCCGTAGGTACTCATCCGCACGACAGCAATAAATACGGCGTAAGCGACGCAGAATATTATAAAGAGTTGTCAAACGATGAAAAGGTTGTCGCTATCGGTGAAATCGGGTTAGATTATTTTTACGATTTGTCGGAAAGAGAGATACAGAGAAAAGTATTTGTCGAGCAGCTTGAACTTGCTGATTCTCTGAAATTGCCCGTCATAATACATTTGCGTGACGCTTACGAAGATATGTTCGATTTGTTAAGTCGGAACGTTCATTATTTAAATCACGGACTTTTGTTTCATTGTTACAGCGGTTCAGCCGAAATGGCGAAACGATATTTCAAATTCGACCCGTATTTTGCTTTCGGAGGCAGTATAACTTTTAAAAACGCAAAGTTCTGTTATGAAGTTTTGCCGATAATAGATAAAGACAGAATTCTTTTTGAAACGGACAGTCCCTATCTTACTCCCGTGCCTTTCAGAGGCAAGAGAAACGAGCCGAAGTTCACGCGGCTTGCAGTTGAAAAAGCGAGCGAAATTTTAAACGTAGAAGTAGACGAATTGATTAAATCGTCCATAATAAACGCTCGTCGGCTTTTTACAAAACTGAAATAAAAAATAGGGTAGTAGCGTAAAAAGGCTATAAAGCTGCCGCTTATGCGGGAGCTTTTTTTTGCGTAATAATAAAACTCAGTTGCATAAAACGATTTTAACCGCCAAACGCAAAAAGATAAAATTATGAAAAATCAATAATTAATA
>CAMGKS010000160.1 GCA_946056785.1 uncultured Clostridia bacterium | reverse complement strand
TCTTATTTGTTTTATTTGTCGCACTTATCGTTACGTGCGTTCCTTTTGGCATGCAATCGATAGCGCAAGCAGATTCCTCAAACTATCAGATTATCCTTCCCGCAAAGAATTATATGCAGTTTAGTAACCCTTCTGCGTACTTTTATTCAAACGGCACTCATTACGTCAAAGACGAGGAGCGTATAATTATTCTCGATACCGAAGCTACCTTTATAAATGCCGACTTCAATGTAAAATCAATGGTAACGTTTAACGGTTTTTTGATTATAAACACCGGTGAAAATTTTACGAAAATAAATTTAGCTGACAAAACAATCTCAAATTTAACGTTAGCTTCAATAACGACCGACTATGAACTTTCAACGTGCGGCGGCAACTTATTTGCAATAAACCGAAACAACGGAAATACCGTGGTTTTTGACTCATCCTTTTCAAAAATCAACGAACAGACGGTTGAAGCGTTTACGCAATGCCGTACCTATGCTACGAGCAATTATATTTATTCCGTCTGGTTTAAATTTGACATCAATACGGGAGCCCATTTCAACGTTAGCAGAACTGTTCCGGACTTAACGACAAGCGAAAAACTTTTTGAAATTTCGTTTTTAAATAAAATTTACGTAGGAAACTATATTTACATTTGTTCGGACAGCGATTTAACAGCCTATGACAACGACGGAAACGTTATCTTTGCCGAAGACTTGCAAACGTCAAACCTTGAACTCTATGCGGAAAGCAACAACCTTTTCGCACTTAATAAAACCGCAAAATCAATAGATTGTTATTCTGCCGATGAAAACGGACTGACGCATACGTACTCTATACAAAAAAGCGGAGTCGGAACTCATTTTAACGGCATCGAAAATGCAGTTAAATCAGGAGCAAACGTTGCCGTTGCCGATTCTAACGGAATATATTTCAACGATAAATTTATTGAAATTCAAAACCCTGTCTCAGTTTGCACGTTCAATGGAAAATTGTGCTATTCAAAAGACGACAACTTATACGTTTATGACGGCTATGCTGCGACGTCGCTGAACGTTTCCGAACCTATCGTCGACCTCGCCGCTTGCGATAAATATTTATTTGCGTTAACGGAAAATTCCGTGTATGCTTTCGACGGACAGTCCGTTAAATTGCTTAAAAACGCCGGAGGCAAGAAAATCGCTACTACAAAAAGCGGAAATCTTATTTACGTTTTATCCTCGACTTTCAAAGCTTATACTCTTGACGGTGAAGAAGCGACTTTCCCTTTCAATGAACCTACGGAAAATATAGTAGACTTCGATATCGATTTCATCGGAAATTTAATCACAGCTACACAAAACTCTTTAATTAAATATACCCGCTCGCTTCTGCAATTTGAAAAAACAAGTGAAGTTCCGCTTGCTAAAGAAAATTACAGTTTAGGCGAAATTAAGTCAGTGTCCATATCGGGCGAAAACGAATGCATTTTTTCCACTACTATGGACTTTTTAGGCATTACAAACGTTTTTAATTTCGTTACAGAAAATAATTATACCCCGACGATACCGCCGGAAACGAACTCTGTCTGCAACTCAAAAACAAATAAGCACACTTTCTTTTATAAAGACTACAAAAATTTTGAAAGCGTAGAAGAAATAGCGGAAAATTCAAAACTTATTTCTCTTGAAAAAGCCGATGAAAATTTCACATACGTTCTTTGGGGAAATAAGTTGGGATACGTTAAAACAGATGACGTCACTGACGTTGAAGATACGTGGAGCGGAGCAAACGTTCTAAAAGTTATGTTGCAAAAAACACGTTTATACGTCTTCCCATCACAAGAATACTCTGAATATATCACCGTCGAAAACGGAACGAAATTAACCGTTATCGGCGAAGGATATCAAAACGACCAAAATTGGTATAAAGTAAGTTTTAACGACAAAAAATACTACGTAGTCGTTGCCGGTCTTGCTTTTGACTCTGAACAAGTGCTGACAAAAGAAAAGGCTGTATACGGAAGAGCAAAATCGTCAAAAGTCGGAACTAAAGTTTCGCTATACTCTCTCCCCGATGAAAAATCAACCATAACGGACAATATTATCGACGGAAAGGAACTTACAATTATAGGTGAAGAAATTAACGGCTTTTACAAAGTAAAAATAGGCACTCAAAACGGATATATCAAAACCGAAAATTTGAAATTCGGCGGTTTAACAAACGTTCAGATTATATCGATAACTTGCGCGTCGGTTGCAATCGTTACCGGCATAGTTATTTTGGTAATTACAACAAAACTTAAAAAGAAAAAGGACGCCGACCTGAAAGACAACGTCGAACGCCCGAAAAACACCAGAAAAATGTAATTACGTCAATCTTGCTTGTAATGCGGAAGCAAATGCGATAGTTTCATTTTCGCTTTTCAAATTGAACACGTAATATGAATTGACCTTGGTTTTAACAATAATATATTTGTACACGTCGTTATAAACATACAGTTTAAAGCGACCGTAATCATCGTTATTAAAAGTCCCTGCACTTATCCTGTATAAATCGCTCCCCAACTCCTTGTTGCCGCCGGAATATGATGAAACGCAGTTTACAGATTCTATATCGCTTATTGAAATTTTCGACGATTGAGTAAGCGTTGCCTTAATTTTTAACGTGTCTCCGTCAATCGTAGCATGAACGTCGCCGACTAAAAGCAAGACGAGAACGATACATAAAAATATTGCGGCACAAACCGTCCATAAAATTATTTTTCCTGCTTTTATGTTTTTATTTGCTTTATTTTTTCCGTTAGTATTTTTTTCACAATCGATATCCTCGGCACAATTTTCGATATCGATGAAATTTGATTCTTTACGATTATTAATCATACTCACCTCAAATTTATTTTAACATAATATAATGAAAAATCAATCATTATTTATTGATATCTTTTTTTTACA
>CAMGKS010000159.1 GCA_946056785.1 uncultured Clostridia bacterium | reverse complement strand
CTTGTCCCATTCCGTCGGATAAGGCGATCATAATTTTGCCGCAATCGAGTTTAACAAGCGAAAAACTGTCTCCGCAGGCGGAGTTTCCGTTTTTCGGCTTTTGCGACGAACCTATTGCCATAGTGTAATACGGAGAGGAACTTAAATATAAAGTACGCCATTCTCCGTGAGTCATTTCGGTTTGGTGTCTTTCCATTTTCGATTTCAAAACTTTTGAAACGATTTTTTCCAATATGGCTTTGTTGTAATCTTCTTCTCTCACTACAAGCGTAACGCTGACGTTTTGTCTTTCACCGTAAACAACCGCTTCTTCCGCAATTATATTGTGCCGTGCAAGCTCTGAGATAATTCGGTTTTCCCTTTCCATATCGAAAGACACTCTTTTTTTGACGTCGCGACAAAGCTCGCCCAGCATTGTTCCTACCGCTCCGAATTGTTCGGCAAGCATAATTTTCGATTCGTTTGCCGCTTGCAGAGAATTTAATTTCGTTTTTGCGTTTTCGCACACCGTCAAAACGTTTTTTGTAAGTTCTTTTTGCTTTATGCAATTTTTGCTTATATGCGGCGGAGTATCCAAAATGGTTATTTTGCCTTTTGACATACCAGCCTGGACAAGCGGAATTATTTCTTTTGACGGAGCCCCGACTTTTGCGTTGCATGCGTTCAGATTTGCACATTTAGCGCAGGACGCTTTTGCGACCGTATCTGCAAGAGACCAAGGGTTAAGGTCGCTGTAACAGTGTCCTGTTTTCGTAAGTATATCTTTCATGCCGAGAAAAACGTTGGAAACGGAGCTTAGTTTATCGCCGAGTTCCTTTCTCGAATTGTTTACTATATTTCTTGAAGCAACTTTATGGGAAAGTCCGCCCATTCTTTGCGCGGCTTTACATACGAGTTTTTTAGGGACGGCAAGATATATTATAAGTCCGGACATTACGGAGATTACCTGAAGATAGTCGAAGGCTGTTTTGTCAATATAAAGTTCTATAAGCGTATTGACTATCATCACGGCGCTTGCCGCAGCAAACTTAGATAAATCTTTAAAAGGCAAAGCGAGAGCCGTCCACAGCGCTACGAGCGACGCTATTGCCAGTTCGCCGCCGGCAAGATATGCTCCTGCTCCCATGCTTATTCCGACAATCAAAGCTACGTCTTTTGAAAAATTCATAATAAAAAACATACTGACTATCGACGCAAACATATAAAAAAAATTAAAGCCGCCGACGGGCAGTTTGTAAATTCCCAGACTAAGCACGGATAATAGCAGAGCAAGGCATATTCTTTCGTCGGTAGACAAGTGATAGTTTAGTCCTCTCAATACGAGCGCATAACAAGCAATTTCCGAGACGAAAGAAAACATTATTCCTAAGGCAACCGTGAAAACAGCTTCGAAGTATGCGGCTTTTACTACGCAACTTATGATAAGGTATGGAAGCTGTCCTATCAAAGTGCAAAGAGCAAGAACTAAAAGCGTAACTCTTTTCGACAGTTTAAAACATGCATAATAGCACCCTATAAGGATAAGAGCGGGAACCGTTGCGTAAAGCAACGTATACAGATTAAAGCTCATTGTCAAAGAAGCTAAGACGTATAGGGGAGTCAATATCAGAATATTTTGCCGTGAATAGACAAGCCCTACAAACAACCCGAGAGCAAACGGTGAAAATTCAAACAGGGTAGCTCTTGAAAAGAACACGAAAGATAAAAAGAACGCCGCATATTTTACGACGGCGAAAGGAGTTACGTTTATGCGACGGCTTAATGGTTTTATGCCGGCTGATTTTGCGTGTTTCAACGTTTTAAATTTCATACAAAAAAAATAACACGGAAGCGGAGATTATTTTTTCCGTTTGCCGTGTTATATTGTCTTTGAATGACGTTGTTAAAACTTTTTTGTCGAAAATGTTATTTTGCGTTTTTAGTGCTTCCCAAAGCAAAAACCGTAACGCTGCCGAAACCTAAATGAGCGCCGATAATAGGTGAACATTCGGTAACGTATATCTCCTTTGCAAGATGGGCGACTTTTGCTTTAAGTTTTTCAGCAAGGTCGATACTGCCGGTGTGCGTGATAAAAATAACTTTATTGTCATATCCCGCCGTTCTTTGCGTAAGAATGTCGCCGATTGTTTTTAAAGCGAGAACTGTTCCCGGGGCTTTTCCGATTGTTTCGAGTTTGCCTTCTCCGTTTACAATGAGAATCGGCTTTACGTGCGCCAGAAGACCGGCTATGGCTTTTGCTTTCGTAATTCTTCCGCCACGGTAAAGATGCATCATATCGCTTACCGTAAAAAGATGAATTACATGGTCGACTTTTTGGGATACGTCTGCCTCGTTTTCTTCGAGACTCATGCCGTTAAGTCGGTTTTGCATTGCAAAGTATACAAGCATTCCTTCGCCGCCCGTTGCGGCTTTTGAGTCGATTATCGCAATTTTGCGGTCGGGATATTTTTTTAAAAGTTCCTCTCTTGCCGAAAGGTAACTTTCATACGTTCCCGATAATCCCGAGGAAAAGCTGATATGCAAAATATCTTTTCCTTCTTTAAGATGCTTTTCAAAAAGTTCGGTTGCATCCTGTACGGACACTAACGAAGTTTGCGCCGTGCTTCCTGACTTGATGGCTTCATAAAATTTTTCATTGGTTAAAAACGGGGTGTTTTTACCGTCATAAAGAACACCGTCTAAAACATAACTCATTTCTGCGAAGTCATAATCGCCGCTGATAAGTTCTTTGGGAATATCCGCGGTACTGTCGCTTGTGATAATATAATTAATATTTTTTTCCGTCATAGCCAAAAGATAGCATAAACCGCATATTTTGTCAATTTTATTGATTGACTTGAAATAAAATGGAGTTTATATTAAGTAGGATCTGGAAAAGTTCTGTGTCCTTAATGAATTTTTCATTGTGTATATTCCATG
>CAMGKS010000158.1 GCA_946056785.1 uncultured Clostridia bacterium | reverse complement strand
CTTTCTTTTTATCTTTAAATTTACTTATGTCGTGTAGATAATCGATTATTTAAAAATGATACAAATCAAATTCTTAGGGCTACAATTAAATTGAGAGTTTAAATTATTTACACATTACATTTTTGTGCATATTATATTTTTGGCATAAAATTTGCAAACTATATAAAGCAGAAATGAAATTTGATTTTTTAAATATTCGATTTTCGGTACAACTAAAATTTTAACAATCAACGGGTTTTATATTGAATTTTTTTTGGATATTGTTTATAATCATTTTATGAGTGAAAAAGTATTGCGTTATTTTTACAGAAGCGTTAAAAATCTTGACGGCGGCGTTGCAGAGTTTTGCGACGTCTTTCAGATTTTACCGAACGGCGTTTCAACCGCAATGCTGTATTCTTTAACGGACGATTATGCTGAAATCGAAATTTTAAACAAATGTACGTTTGAAGAGGTGGCGTCTTATAGAGAGAAATTGCATGAACGGGAATATATCGCCGACCTTCCGTTTTGTTTTTCGCCTTGTATTTCACTCATTTCCGATGCGGAAAAATTTAAAAATTTTGTGAACGTATTGACGGAAAACGGTTTGAAAAACCACCGAACCGTTTTATTTTTCGACGTGGACGACATATATGGCGATAAGTCGGAAACGTGCATAAAAAATCTTAAAAGACTGAAAAACTACGGTATAAAATTGTGCGTTGGCGGATACGGGAAAAATATAAACGTTCTGGACGTGTTTGCCGATATAGATTTAGACTATTTCAGAGTTTCTTCCGAGTATATTTTATCGTCGGCAAAATCACTTTCCGCTTTGGTTGACTTTTGTCGCACTAACGAAATTAAATTGATAGTAGACGGCGTCGGAAGCGTCGGCGATTTAAGAAGATTGAAACAAAACGGTGTGAGCCTTGTTTGCGGTGACGCTGTTTCTGCTCCTACGGAAAAAATCGACAGAGAGTATTTAAAACTCAAGCCGCTCAATGCGATAGAACGTGAAAAATATGCGTATAAGTTCAAACAGGATAAAATAATTGCCGAACAGGAAAAATTAGCTTCCGAGGGCAAAAAACTTTTGAAGCAGGCTAAGCACGGAGCTATATTTGAAAGCAACGATTATATAATAGCTGACGGCATTAAAAACGACCGCAAAAAACCGTTGCGTAACGAAAGCACCGACGTTGACGCACTTATAAAAGACAATAAGTTGCCTAAAGCTAAAGAAATTAAACTTGACGAATCGGGCAACAGAATCAGGCAGGGCGTTAACGATACTCTTATTGAAACTATTTACGCATTACTTGCAAACAGCGAAGTTAAAGACAAAGAACGCAGAATTTTAAGAGAACTTGAAATTGCCAAGCAAAAAGCGAGAGCAAAAGAAGAAGAAAAATTCGTGCTTGAACAACTTGAAGCTTTTATCAGAAAAACCGAAGCGGAAAAGCGTGCCTTGTGTTTATATAAACTTATTCCTGCCTTAAAGGAAAGAATAAATTATTTAATCGAACTCGACGCTTTGGCACTTGAAATTGAGCAGATTGAATTTGAAGAAAAGTTAGAAGCCGAAAGAAAGCAGAAAGAGGCAGCCGAACTTAAAGCTATCGAAGAAAAGGCAAGGCTCGAAGCGGAAAAAGCAAGAAAAGCGGAAGAAGAAAAATTGGAGCTTGAAAGACTTTACGTTAAAGAAAAGGCAAGGCTCGAATTTGAATATGAATTGTCTTTAAAGAAAGCGCAAGAATCGATAAACTTTGCAAAAGACAAAGAAAACAAGTTGTTCCAAATTTCAGATGACGGAATAAGGAAAGAAAAGGAACAAATCAACGCAGTGCTGCCGCCTAATGCGGGGAAAGTCGTTGAAGCGGTTGCATATGACGACGTATTTTTGCCTGCCGAAATTGAAGAAGAGGTTGAAGCGGCAGTTTACGCCGAAACTTATATCGAGGCGGACGGCACTTTAAAACAGGAAATTGTTAAAAATCCTGTTAATACATTTGCAGCTTTGTCACAAGATAGCGAAAACGGCAATTCTACTCCGTACGGAAAAATCGTCGAACAAGAAAACGAATTGGTTTCAGAAGCGGATAACCTTGAAACGGATAACAACGATTTTGAAGAGACGTTTGCCGAATCGGGTAAAAAGAAAAACAGAGAATTGAAAAAGGCGGAAAAACGCAAAGAAAAAGAGGAAAAACAGAAATCTAAAAAGTTGCGGATAGAGGGTGTCGATGTCAGCGTTTATGACGAAAGCTCAGGCGACAACGATGACATAAATCAAAATAGCGACCGTGAAAAGGAAGTTTTATTTAGCGGCGTTACTAAGCAGGAAGAAAACGATTTGCCGCAAACTACGGTAGCCGACGAAAGCGATGGCGTGCCAAGTGAAAACGAAGTTTTATCGGACGATAACGCTTTAAGCGAAAGCGAATCGCATGCGGCGTTTTCAGGCGACGATTTTTCCGACGACGCGGCTATTGAAGCCGGTTTTGACGAAAACGTTTTAAATAATATGCCGACAAGCGACCTGAAAGAAAGAGCGATTCAGGGAGACTTTATTATTGACCTTAGCTATGACGACGGAGACGGACATTATAACGAAGAAAAGAAATGGGTGGACTCTGACGGCGAAGAATATAACGGTTATTTCGACCAAAAGGGCAGATGGATAGATTACGGCTATTACGATGAAGAAGACGTTTGGCACGATAACGGATTTTATGACGGAGAAGTTTTTATTCCTTACGGTTATTTTGACGAAAACGGAGATTATATAAAGATTTAGTTTGGGCAAGAATTTTTAACTGAAATCGGATAAGAGAGGGGTAACGTTTCTAAACTGAATTAAAAGCATTTAATTTATTTTGACTCATAAAGATTTAGTTTTGCGCTTAAAATTTTAGTTGCCGCTTGAAATAAATTTA
>CAMGKS010000157.1 GCA_946056785.1 uncultured Clostridia bacterium | reverse complement strand
TTTAAATACTTTGATTAAAAAATTACGGCATAAATTATGTAATCAAGTTAAAGTTTGTAATTTAGCATTTATTTTGCAATAAATTGCAAAACTATGCCGATTGTTTTTTAAATGCAATCAAATGGCGGAAAATGCAAATTTCCGTTGAAAGTTCAAAAGCGAAGATGTATAATTTGTAAATATGAAGATTCTTGCCGATTACGATTTAAAAGAGTTATCCGAAATTTTTTCAGGTGAAAAGCGGTATCTTGCCGGGCAGATACTGTCGTTTTGCCATAACGGAAAAACTGTTGACGAGATGACTTCTTTGTCTAAAGAATTCAGAGAAAAGTTAAAGTCGGAATACGTTTCAACCGGTATCGAAATTTTGAAAGAATTTAAAGGAAAAGACGGTACAAGCAAATTTTTGATGAAACTCTCCGATGACGAACTTATCGAAAGCGTTTTTATGACGAATAATTACGGAAACACAATTTGCGTATCTACTCAGGTAGGTTGTCGCATGGGGTGTAAGTTTTGTGCGTCGGGAAAAGACGGACTATTGAGAAATCTTTCGGCAGGAGAGATATTAGGACAGATACTGACCGTAAACCGCTATATGGGCGGAACGGTTAACGATAGAAAAATATCAAACGTTGTGCTGATGGGAAGCGGTGAACCGCTTGACAATTATAATTCGGTTATAAAGTTTTTATCGCTTTTAAACGAAAAAAGCGGAATAAACATAAGTGAAAGAAACATTTCGCTTTCAACGTGCGGACTATGCGACAGGGTTTACGATTTAGCGGATAGCGGACACCATCCAACGCTTACGTTTTCTTTACACGCTCCCGATGACGAAATCCGTCGGGAAATTATGCCGATAGCAAAAAAATATTCCGTTAAAGATATCGTTAAGGCCGCTAAATATTATTTTGAGAAAACGGGCAGACGCGTTATTTTTGAATATTCGCTAATAAACGGCGTAAACGATAAATCTGAGCATGCAAAAGCACTTGCAAATTTGATTAAAGGTTTTCCGTGTCACGTCAATCTTATAAGGTTGAATAAAATTGAAAAAGGCGATTTGCTGCCTAGTATGAGCGCTAACGAATTTAAATCCGAGTTGGAAAAATCGGGGGTAACCGCCACGATAAGAAGAAGTCTCGGAAGCGATATTGAAGGGGCGTGCGGACAACTTAAAAGAAGGTATTTATGCAAGGACGAATTATAAAAATTGTTTCTAACGTTTATACTGTAGACACGTCGGACGGAATTTTTAATTGCGTTGTGAGAAAGCGTCTTAAAAATGACGTTAAGCTTGTTGTCGGGGATATTGTTGAAATATCGGACGCATCCGACGCATACGTTATCGACGATTTGTGCGAAAGGAAAAACTCGCTGATAAGACCTTACGTATCGAATATTGACGTTGCTTTAATCGTCATATCTCCTAAGCCGAAAGCCGATTGGGTTTTGGTCGATAAAGTTATAATTAATGCTATCGATGAAGGTATTGAGCCTATTATCGTTTGCAATAAAAGCGACATCGCAAAAGTCGATTTGTCAGATTATAAGTCTTTTAAAACTTTTTACACGTCCGCTAAAAGTTTTGAAGGCGTTTTGTCGCTTAAAAAGTATATATCGCACAAAACGGTATGCCTTATAGGACAATCTGCCGTTGGAAAAAGCAGTCTTATAAACGCAATGGCAAACATAAATCTTAAAACGGGCGAACTTGCAAAAAAAACCGAGCGTGGCAGACATACGACAAGACAGACAGAACTTATTAAATGTGACAATTTCTATATTATCGATACTTGCGGCTTCTCTTTATTGAATACCATAGATATTTCGCCTGAAGAGTTGAGATTGTATTACGACGAATTTTTACAATTTTCCGATTCTTGCCGATATCATGGTTGTACTCATACAGGTGAACCGGATTGTTGCGTAATGCAGCACGTAGGAAAAGAGATTCCTCAAGGCCGATACGACAGATATATTACTATATTTAATGAACTGGAAGAAAAAAGGAGAAAAAAATATGACTGATATTATCGTTGCCCCATCAATTTTGTCGGCGGACTTTGCAAATATGGGAAAGGCGGCAGACGACGTAAAAAAGTGGGGCGGTGATTGGCTTCACTGTGACGTTATGGACGGCGTTTTTGTTCCTAATATTACGTTCGGCATGCCGATGGTCAAAGCGTTGAACGATTATACAGAAATGACTCTTGACGTTCACCTTATGATAACCGAACCGGAAAAGTACGTGGGAAAATTTTGCGATGCAGGAGCCGATTACGTAACTTTTCATGTTGACGCTTCAAAAGACGTATCGGCGGCTCTCGATATCATAAAAAACAAAGGAAAAAAATGCGGTTTAGTGTTAAATCCCGATAAACCGTTATCGCTTGTAGAACCGTATATCGATAAAATCGATATGTTGCTTATTATGAGCGTTTATGCCGGCTTCGGCGGACAAAAATTTATTGCGGAATCTATCGAAAAACTTAAAGACGCAAAAAAACTTATCGGAAACAGAGATATCTTGCTTGAAATAGACGGCGGTGTAGGCGAGGATAACGCAAAAGAAATTATTGCTGCAGGAGCGGACGTATTGGTTGCAGGTTCATCGGTTTTCGGGTCTAAAAACCCTGCCAAAACCGTTTCAATTTTAAAAGGTATTTAAAACCGTTTAAATTAAACAAATTTTATTAAATAAATTTTACTGCGGTTTTACAGATTTTTCTTACTGCGGTTTTACAGTTTGCACGTCGGAAATCAACGTAAATTTATGCAGACGATTATGCACAAATCTAGCGTTTACGGCATTGATGCGTCCCATTAAAAATCTGTTGCCATTAAAATTTATTTGTTTTAACTAGCTATATTGGTTTTTTATGCATAATATGTACGTATAAATTGAATTTACTTCTAATTC
>CAMGKS010000156.1 GCA_946056785.1 uncultured Clostridia bacterium | reverse complement strand
AACGGCAGATTTTTTATTAATAAACGTTTACCTTGTTTGTTATATTATTTTCAACGCAAAATAGCGGGAACAGAAATTGCAAAATATTTTATTAAATTTTTATATTTAATCGGATTAAGCGAAATTACGCTTTTTAAGAAATTGCGCATATAATTTTGCTTTATGACAAAAAACGAGATAATATAAAATTTTTTCGTTTTGTATGTTTGTTAAAGCATTCAGAAACAGAATGTTCGACAATCAAAGAATTTATGCATTTTAATAATGCCGTTAAGTTTTTCTTTATTTTATTATGAAACGATATGAAACGATTATAGAGGTTTGTTTTTTATCGTCGAATTTTGTCTTGGATACGAATTCGGCGTTTCATCTGTTTTTTCAATAACAATGAGACATCTTTCGTCGCCGTTAGGCAAATTAAGATTTACAATTTTATTTATTTTGCAATTTAAAACGGAAAGCGCGCGATGCAAGTCGACTGTTTCCGAATCGTTTGCTTTGTAGGCTATAAATTTACCGCCTATTTTAAGAAGCGGTGTTACAAGCTCTAACAATATATGGAGATTCGCCACCGCTCTTGCCGTTGCAAAGTCAAAGGTACCACGCATTTGCCCTCTGCCCAAATCTTCTGCCCTTGCCGTTTCTGCGCAAATATTGTTTATTTTTAATTTTGATACCGCATTATTTATGAAGTTTACTTTTTTTGCCGTGCTGTCTATTGCTGTGACTGAAATATTCGGCAAGGCTATTGCAATGGGAACGGACGGAAACCCTCCGCCGCACCCGACGTCAATCAATTTTCCTTCTTGCTTATCGATAAAAGGAACGCCGCTTAAAGAATCGAGTATATGTTTTATGATAAAATCTTTTTCGTCGGTTATTGCCGTAAGATTCATCGTTCGGTTTTGTTCGAGAACGGCATTTTTATATTCCATTAACAATTCCGCTTGCTTTTGCGAAAGGCATATTTTAAGTTTTTTTGCGTTTTCAATTAAAAAGTTCAATTTATATCCTTTTAATAAAAATTTTGATGATTTTTGCTTGTTATGCTTTTATATATTATCATTTTATAGGTTTTTTTGCAACTTTTATTAAATAAGGTTTTCAATCTTTCAAAATTGTGATAATATATTTATTCAGAGGTAAAAGTATGAAGATAGCTATAATTACTGCGATGGAAAAAGAACTTGCTTCGGTCTATAACAAACTCGGACATGCAATAGGAAACGAATCTGTTGGCGGAATGACGGTTTACCGCTTTTCAAACGGAAACAACGACGTTTTTTTGTTAAATTGCGGCATCGGTGAAATTTATGCCGCAGCGGCTACTCAACTTGTGATTGACCGTTATGAAATAGAACTTATCGTAAACGTAGGATACGTGGGAAGTTTAACGCCGTCGTTAAAGGCAGGCGACGTCGTGTTTGTTGAACGAGTCGTTCATCATCAATTTGATTTGAGCGGAATCGATGACGTAAAGCGCGGACAGTATGGCAAGCATTGTGATTTTTATTTTTATCTTGACAGACAAAAAGTGCTTGCACTGCAACAAAAATTACCTAAAAAGTTGCCGTTTGTTACGCTTGCCAGCGGCGACGCATTTATTTCGGACAAGAAAGAGAAAGAAAAGCTCGTCAAAGATTTTGCCGCCGAAATTTGCGATATGGAACTTGCCGGTATTGCTATCGTTGCCAAAAAGAACGGAGTTCCCGTTATGTCCTTAAAATTAGTTTCGGACAACGCCGACGAATCTGCCGCTCAGTCTTATAATGAATTCATTAAAAACGGTATGCAAAATATTGAAGGAACTCTCGGAATTTTGTTGGAGAACGTCAGATGAAAAAAATAGCGTCTTTTGAAGTTGACCACGATATTTTAGAAAAAGGTTTTTATTTGTCGAGAGTTGACGGCGACGTTTTTACTTATGATTTACGTTTTAAAAAACCTAACGGCGGCGACTATTTATTGAATGCCGCTATGCACACCATCGAACACCTTATGGCAACTGTTGCCAGAAACAGCGATTTAAAAGATAGCGTGATTTATTTCGGACCGATGGGCTGTAGGACGGGTTTTTATTTGTTGCTGAGAAACGTAGAAATCGAACGTGCAAAAACGTTTACTGTCGAATGCCTGAAAAAATGTCTTGAACAAGACGCCATTCCCGGAAGTGAAAAAAAGGAATGCGGAAATTATCTCGAACACAATTTAGCCGAAGCAAAAAAAGAGATTGCAGACTATTTAAAAATTTTAACCGCAGCGAAGGAAAATTTGTTTTAAAAAATTTTTGTTGTAAAAAACGAGAAAGTTTACTTAGTTAACAATTTAATAAGTTAATAAAATACTAAGTTAATAACATACTAAGTTAACAATTTACTAAGTTAATAATTTACCAAGTTAATAATTTATCAAGTTAATAATATTCTGAGTTAATAATTTTAGAATTTAAAAAATTTACGCCCGCAAAAAAAGCGGGCGTTTTTCAAATTTTGAGAACAATCAAAAAGAAGGGCAAAAAAATGACGATACGAAATGAGGTTAACAACGTTAACGATTTCAGCGAAAAAAAGTTAAAATGTAAACGTACACTATCCATTTCTAAGCTCGATGAGTGTTTATTTTGCCAAAAAATTCCGCCCGAAAAAGCATAAATTTTCGTTGAAAATCATAGATTTTTTGCAAATTTTCATAATTTTAACCCATTATCAAATCGATGAAAATTTCTTTGTTTTTATGAAGTCGGCTGTTACGTTGTTTTCATTTTGCGTACGGCGGCAACGTTTAAAATTATTGACAACGTTGTTTTTACCGATCAAACCGTTGCCGATTAATTTAAGGTAGCTCGTAAATTTGACGCCGATTTTAAGCTTATAAATTTGTTATGTCGTATAAACGTCGTTTTGCGTCGTAGCTGCTCGTTACGGCAGTTCGTATATATGAAATTTTATTATTTTATTTTGCGAATTAAATATAAGCGTGACAGTTTAAA
>CAMGKS010000155.1 GCA_946056785.1 uncultured Clostridia bacterium | reverse complement strand
ATAAATTATCATATAAATTATCTATATATGCTATTAATTTGTATAACTGCAAATTTGTGACTACCCGTCAATTAATTACTTGTATATTTTAAAAACGGAAATTAGTCTATTTAATTATTTAATACCAACCGTTAACGCAAATAGTTTAATTTCTTCTTTATAAACTTAAAATTCATAAATTCACCGTAAACCATACCGTTTCACTCCTATTTTCAAAAAACATTAAGGCTGCCATAAAAAGAAAAAACACCGAAGCTACTTAACGTAGTTGCAACGGCGTTTTACGTAATTGATTAATATTTTTATGCCATAAGCTTTTTTAATTTTGTAATGGCATTTTTTTCAAGTCTTGAAACCTGGGCTTGAGAAATACCCGTGGCAGAAGAAATTTCGGTTTGCGTTTTACCGTAGAAATATCTTAAAATCAACACCTGCCTTTCTCGTGACGGTATCCTTTTTAAAGCGTCGCATAAAGCGATATTCTCCGTCCAACTTTCTGGCGTTGACTTTGTATCGGCAACCTGGTCTATTACCATAAGACTGTCGTCGCCGTTTCCGACGCATTCGAAAATCGAAATCGGTTCGCTTACGGCGTCCAAAGCACAAGCTATATCTCTTTGCGAAACGTCTAATTCGTTTGCAATTTCATATAGCGACGGTTCGCCGTCAGGCATCGATTCCTGCAACTTTTCTTTTACTTTAAGAGCATTGTAAGCTATATCTCTGATGTTTCTGGACACCTTAATAGAAGTTCTGTCACGCAAAAAACGTTTTATCTCACCTATTATCATCGGAACGGCATACGTTGAAAATTTCAGTCCTAAGCTATAATCAAAATTTTCAAGAGCTTTTAAAAGCCCGACGTACCCCACTTGAAACAAATCGTCGCTGTTTCCGTTATAGCGTGAAAATCTACCGACTATCGACAACACCAATCTCATATTGGCTTGCAAAAATTCTTCTCTTGCTTCTCTGTCGCCCTGTTCAATTTTTTTTAACAGCGCGTCACACTCTTTCGACGTCAATTTCGGCAAACAACTTGTATCTATACCGCATATTTCAACTTTGTGCATATTTTTCTCCTATGTATACCCAAAGTCAAATTTATGTACAAATACAATTAAACTTATCGACAGTTTATAAAATTTCTCACAACGAAATTGGTATATTTTGGTTGTATTCTTATTTTTGCAATATTTTTAATTTTAATTCACAATTTGTAAAATTAGATAATTTTTTTAGTCTTGTTCTAACTTTGCAATTTCCTTTTTGAGTTTAGCGACAATCTTTTTTTCCAATCTTGAAATGTATGATTGACTTATCCCCATCATTTCGGCAATTTCCTTTTGCGTTTTTTCCTCTTTGCCACCCAAACCGAAACGCATTTCAACAATTTCTTTTTCTCTTAACGGTAATTTGTCAAAGGTTTTTGCCAGCATTTCTTTTTCACTGCCGGCTTCAATGTCGTTATAAATCGCGTCGCTTTCGGTGCCTAAAACGTCGGACAAAAGCAAAGTATTTCCTTCCCAATCTATATTCAGCGGTTCGTCTAAGGAAACTTCGCTCTTCAACTTGCTCGTCTTTCTAAGATGCATCAATATTTCATTTTCTATGCAACGTGAAGCATACGTAGCAAGTTTAATGTTTTTGTCGCTGTTAAAACTGTTTACCGCTTTTATAAGTCCTATTGTTCCTATCGATATTAAATCTTCTATGTCAACCCCGGTATTATCAAATCTTTTGGCAATGTAAACAACAAGCCTTAAATTCCTTTCAATAAGCAAACTCCTGGCATTTTCATCGCCTTTCATAAAATTTGCAATAGCTTCGCTTTCCTCATCGGAGTCTAACGGCGACGGTAAAGCTTCGCCGTTGCTTATATACATGGTTTCAAAATCGATTTCGTTAAGTTTGAAAAAGTTGATAACTTTTTTCAAAAGCTTTTTTATTTTTGTTTTCAGATTCAATAAACTCATAACACCTCCTGACAAAACGAATTATGTAGTACCACGTCATAACCGTGATAATTCTCTTTTGAAATTGCTATCATAAAATTTGTTTCGCTCCTCATTCCCTTTTCAAATTGTAATTCGATTTTTTCAGGCGACAACAACTTTAAAGCCGCCGTTCCGCCAACGGTTTTTACATTTATTTCTCTTTCGCTCTTATCGGCAAACTTATCTCCGATTTTTTTTGAAAGAACAATGACCGGCTTTGACGTAACGCTGTCGCATAATGAATTTCCCGTATCGAGCAATCCGTTGATTGCAAATTTTTCTCCGTACAGATAAACCGTTACTTTACAAATTCTTTTTCTGATCATTTTGCTTTTTATAATTTGCTTTAAAAATACGGTTACTATCAATCCGCCCAAAACCGTCAGACCGTAAATTATGCTGCTTGTCAATTCAACGTCGAAAAGATATGAAAGCCCTATTGTACTGCCGCCCAAAGCAAACGTAATTGCGACAAAAATAAACAGTCCTAATACGTAATCTTTGAAACGCCTGAACGGAAAAAATATCAACACCATAATCGGCGACAGTAAAATTGCTATTACGTATTTATATTTTCCGACAAGCGGATATATTACTGCAAAAATTGCTCCGATTATTGCGGCGATAACGCTCCTTAGTTTTTTGAACTTTTTATTTGTAACGGCATAAGTCAAATAAATAATAAACAGGTTGACAAAAAAATTATTTAATATGACAACCTCGATATAAACCATAATATAGGTTTAACTCTGTGAACGTAAAAAAACATTCCGTTGTTGACGAAAATAAAAATTATACATCTACTTTTTTAAATCTTTTGTTATAAAAATTTAATATCTTAGGCATCGATGCGATATTAAGCGTTATTTAATTAATTTAAAAACGTCGCAATTTTTACCGACGTAAAATTTGCTTTATCGTTTACGATAATTTTATAATAGACAATTTGTATGTTTTTCAACTTTTAAAAAAACTTAAAAAAATTAATCGAAAATTCCGCTAATTTTAATTTATATTTTCC
>CAMGKS010000154.1 GCA_946056785.1 uncultured Clostridia bacterium | reverse complement strand
TTTGCTTAATTGTACTTATAATTCTACCCGGCATAGCACCGATATAAGTCTTACGGTGTCCCCTGATTTCCGCTTCATCGTGAACGCCGCCAAGGCTCATTCTGACATAAGCTCTGTCAAGGCTGTCGGCAATCGACCTGACTATGGTCGTCTTTCCGACTCCGGGCGGTCCTACAAAACACAAGATAGGTTCACGGTGATTTTTACTCATTGCATGAACAGCTAAAAACTCCAATATCCTATCTTTAATTTTATCCAAACCAAAATGGTCACGGTCTAAAATTTCTTTTGCTTTAATCAAGTCGGAACTGTCTTCCGTGTAAATGTCCCAAGGCAAGTCCAAAACGAAATCAAGATAATTTCTTATAAGATTGTAATCGGCGGAACTAGGTTGCATTCTGGCCGACTTTTCCAAATCTTTTTCCAACTTTAATTTATATTCTTCTTCAATAGGAAGATTTTTAATTTTACTTTTATATTCTTCAAAATCGTCGTCTCCGCCTAATTCTTTTTGAATAACGTTCATTTTTTCACGGAGATAAGTTTCCTTTTGAGCTTTTTCGAACGAGTTTTTAACTTTCAAAGTAATTCGTCTATCAATTTTAGCAATTTCGAGATCGCGATTGATAATTACAAGCAAATTTTCAAGCATTATATGCAAACTAGGTTCGCTAATCTGCTTTAACGCTTCTTCATACGGTAAATATGCATTGACAGCGTTTACTAAATCGAGTTTAGAACATTTTTCTTTATCGATATCTAAAACCACGTCGGCCAAAAAAGTATCCGAAACGCTTTCTTTATCATTAAGAAAATCAAGCAACTTTCTATAAAGTGCCTCGGTTTCAACGCCGCTTAAATCCGTTTCAATAAATTCTTCGACTTCCGCCTCGTCATACGCCTCACCGCGAATAACGTTTGAAACGACAACTCTTTTCAAGCCTGCTACGTACAAATTGTAAATACCGTGTTCTTCAACAGATTCGCAAATAGTAGCAACAACGCCCACACCGTGATATGCCGGAGTCTGTCCGGCTTTCATATCGTAATTATATTGCGGCAACAACAAAACGCTTGAACCGTTTGCAACTGCATACTTTGCAACTGCAATCGATTTTTTTCTGACAAGAGCAAGTTTTGTGAATTGTCCCGGAAAGATAACCATCCTGCGAAGTGGCAGGATGGGAAAAATTTGACTTGAATTTTGATTCATCGTTACCTCATAATTATGCCGTTCTTCTGCGAATTTCAGGACCGGCTTGTTTCTTGATTACAGCGTCGTTTATGACTACGGCTTCGATAGACTTATCGGAAGGAATTTCATACATTAAATCAAGTAAGGCGTCTTCCAATATTGCACGAAGTCCACGAGCTCCGGTATTTAATTCCATAGCTTTATGCGCGACGGCTTTCAATGCCGAATCTTCGAATTCCAATGCGACGTTATCCATCTTAAATTGCGATTGATATTGTTTTGTCAAAGCATTCTTTGGCTCGGATAAAATCTTAACCAATGCCGATTCGTCCAAAGCATTAAGACCCACTACAACAGGTATTCTGCCCACAAATTCAGGAATTAAACCGAATTTAATGAGGTCGATAGGCTGAAGTTCGGAAATAAGCTTGTCGTAATCATAGTCGTTTGTACCTTTAACTGCCGAACCGAAACCTAATTTTGAGCTGTCTTTACGAGTATCGACAATTTTATCAAGGTCAACAAAAGCTCCGCCGCAAATGAATAAAATATTTGTGGTGTCAATTTGATAACATTCTTGATTAGGATGTTTTCTTCCGCCCTGAGGAGGAACGTTTGCGACAGTTCCTTCGATAATTTTAAGCAATGCCTGCTGAACGCCCTCGCCCGAAACGTCACGAGTAATAGAAACGTTCTCGCTTTTACGGGCAATTTTATCGATTTCGTCGATATAAATTATGCCCTTTTGTGCGCGTTCTATATCGCCGTCGGCAGCCTGAATAAGTTTTAAAAGAATATTCTCAACGTCCTCGCCGACATATCCTGCTTCGGTAAGAGTTGTTGCGTCCGCAACGGCAAAAGGAACGTTAAGAATTTGCGCTAACGTTTTTGCAAGCAGGGTCTTACCCGAACCGGTAGGTCCGATCAATAATACGTTGCTTTTTTCAAGCACAACTCCGTCTTTAGGTTTGGAAGCTATGCGTTTATAATGGTTATAAACCGCAACGCTCAATACCTTTTTAGCGGCGTCCTGTCCTACAATATATTCGTCTAATTTTTCATTGATTTCTTTAGGAGTGCAAAGCGTAACCTCGTCGCTCATCTTAGCCATAGGCGTCTGTTTGTAAATGTCCATACAAGTCTGAATACATTCATTACAAATGTAAAGCCCGTTAGGCCCTGCAATGATTTTCTCGACTTCATTTTCGCTTTTTCCGCAGAAAGAACAATGCAAAGTTTTAATTTCGTCCATTTATCCCTTCACCTCTTGATTTCTGGCATAAAAAATTTTATCGACAAGACCATAGTCTCTCGCTTCCTCTGCCGTCATAAAATTATCACGATCGGTATCTTTTTCGATTTGCTCAAGCGGTTTACCCGTATTTTCCGACAAAATCCCGTTAAGTCTGGCTCTTGTACGCAAAATCTGCTCTGCGTGAATAGCGATATCGCTTGCCTGACCGCTCGCACCGCCCAAAGGTTGATGAATCATTACCTCGCAGTTTGGCAACGCATAACGTTTTCCTTTTGCCCCCGAAGAAAGCAAAAACGCACCCATAGAAGCGGCAAGTCCGATGCAAATCGTTGATACGTCGCATTTTATATAATTCATCGTATCGTATATTGCCATACCTGCGGTAACGCTGCCGCCCGGACTGTTAATATAAATGCTTATATCTTTCGTCGGGTCTTTGCCTTCGAGATATATAAGTTCGGCAACGATAGTATTCGCCATGGCGTCGTCGATCTCACCCGACAGAAAAATAATTCTGTCGTCCAAAAGTCTTGAATATATATCGTATGAACGTTCACCACGATTAGTCTGTT
>CAMGKS010000153.1 GCA_946056785.1 uncultured Clostridia bacterium | reverse complement strand
CGCGGGCTCTTTTTTGCAATGCCCAAATAACGATAGGAATGAGCGGCGGGAAGAATTTTGCGATATTGTAAATTCTTTTTGAAACTATATCGACGTAATCTTTAGGACGGTAATGAGCGATGTTAGTCATACCGATTTCCTGCCCTTGATATATGTACGGCGTACCTTTCATAAAGTTTAAGCAAATTGCAAGCATTTTACAAACTTGCTTACGATATTCTATTTTGCCGTAACGCGGCACTACTCTGGCATAGTCGTGATTTTCCAAAAATAAGCTGTTCCAACAATTATCAGGCAAAGCTTGCCAGCTGCTGAAAATCTTTTTCCATTTTTTAAGGCGGAATTTAACAGGAACGGCAGTCATAACCGCATCGGCTTCCTGCGCTTCGAAAGAGAATATGCAGTCAAGTTCTTCTCTGTCTTCGGCAACGATTGATTCCGCATTGTCAATTGTTATGCCCTGACCTTCGCCAACCGTCATAGAATCATATTTGCTGAACGCCTTTTGATTGAGTTCATGCATATATTCGTGATAATGCGGACCAATAACGAATTTTTCATCGCCACAGACAATCGGATTGAATTTTCCGTTTGGAAGCCCTTCGGTTTTTGATATGTAAGTGATAACGTCGCAACGGAAACCGTCTACCCCAAGGTCGAACCAATAATTACAAATATCCGCAACTTCTTGTCTTACTTTAGGGTTGTCCCAGTTGAGGTCCGGTTGTTTTTTGCTGAACAAGTGCAAGTAAAATTCCTGCGTTGTTTCGTCGTATTCCCATGCACTGCCGGCAAATCTTGACGACCAGTTGTTAGGCGGGCGTTTTCCGTTTTTGCCTCTGCCTTTTCTCCATATATAATAGTCACGGTAAGGATTATCTTTTGAAGAACGTGATTGTTTAAACCACTCGTGTTCATCCGACGTGTGATTTACGACAAGGTCCATAACAAGCTTAATACCTCTTTTATGCATGCCGTCTATCATCTCTTTCCAATCGTCCAGCGTGCCGAATTCGTCCATAATATCTCTGTAATTCGAGATGTCATAGCCGTTGTCGTCGTTAGGCGATTTATAGCAAGGCGAAAGCCATACAGCCGTAACGCCGAGGTCTTTAAGATAGTCTAATTTTGATATGATACCTTGAATATCGCCGATGCCGTCTCCGTTTGAATCGCAGAAACTTCTCGGATAAATTTGATAAAAAACGGCGTCTTTATACCATCTTGTTTTCATACTTTTCCCCTTTATCGTTTATTTTGTTTCTAAAATTTTTTATGGTTTATAATTTTAATTGCTTTTGCAATTTTTAAGTTTATTGCGATTATTGATTATTTTCTTTTAACTGTTCGATAAGTTGATATATCCTTTCTAAATCGTCTTTTGTAAAATAGTCGATTGAGAAACGACCTTTTTCAGGAGTTCCGACAAGTTTGACTCTTGTGCCGAAAACTCTTTTCATGTCGTTGACCAGTTCTTTAAGTTCGAGCGTAAGCGGAGCCGCTTTTCTAGGGCCTGCCGGAATACTTTGTCTCGAATAATAAAGCCTTACCCTCTCTTCAACTTCACGAACGGTAAGTTTATATTGAACGGTTTGTTTTGCAAGGTTTATGATAAAATCTTTGTCTTCAATGCTTACCATCGCTCTTGCGTGACCTGTGGTAAGCTGCCCCGATTTTACCATATCGATAACTTGTTTCGGAAGCGTAAGAAGGCGCAAAGAATTGGCGACGTATGGTCTGCTTTTTCCCAAACGGTCCGCAACGCCTTCTTGCGTAAGTCCGTGTCCCGTCATAAGCTCTTTTATGCCTTCCGCTTCTTCGATTGGATTAAGGTTTTCTCTTTGGATATTTTCAATTAAAGAAATGGCTTTTATTTCTTCGATAGGAAGGTCTTTTATAATTGCGGGAACGGTTTTAAGTCCTGCCATGTGAGCGGCTCTGAATCGACGTTCGCCTGCAACTATCTGATAACGTTCGTTTATCTTAGTTACAAGAAGCGGTTGCAAAACTCCGTAAAGTTTCATTGACTCAGCCATTTCTTTGAGGCTTGATTCGTCAAACGATTTTCTCGCCTGTTCAGGGTTTCTGTCTATAAGAGTAATGTCGAGTTGATTTACCGTGCCTTCCGCACTGTCTATTTTTACTTCTCTGTTGTCTTCATAGTCGGCAAAAAGAGCGCTCATGCCCTTGCCTAATCCACCTTTTGCTTGTGCCATTATCCTTTCATCCTTTCAATAAATTCATCTTTTAAGTCGGAATATGCTTTTCCGCCTTGACAATGTCTGTCGTATAAAACGATTGGTTTGCCGTAGCTTGGAGCCTCGGCAAGACGCACGTTTCTCGGTATAATAGATTTAAATACTTTTTCGCAAAAATAGTTTTCTATCTCCGCTTTTACCTGTTGACAAAGATTTGCTCTCGGGTCGAACAAAGTCAAAACGACGCCGTAAACTTCAAGCGAAGGGTTGAGATGCTTTTTTACGAGTTTTACGGTATTCATCATTTGCGTAAGACCTTCGAGAGCGAAATATTCGCATTGAATCGGCACTATTATTCCGGTAGAAGCCGTCAATGCGTTTATGGTAAGCAATCCTAAAGACGGCGGGCAATCGATAAAAATATAGTCGAACAACGTCTCGGCATCGTCGATTTTGTCGAGCAAAATTTTTTCTCTTGCCATAACCGTTGCCATTTCTACTTCAGCCCCGGAAAGATGCATACTGCTCGGGACGAGTTTTAACGTTTCTATTTCCGTATCGACCATAGCGTCGGTCAACGTCATATCGCCGCATAATACCGAATAAGTAGATTTTTCGCTTTTCCTTTCGGTGAATCCAAGACCGGAAGAGGCATTCCCTTGCGGGTCCATATCCACGACTAAGACTTTATAGCCGTCCTCTGCAAGAAATGCGGCAAGATTTATACACGTGGTTGTTTTTCCGACGCCGCCTTTTTGATTTGAAAATGTAATGATTTTAGCCATTTAGTACCTTCATATATTCTTTAAATCGTATTCTTATTTTAGTATGGTCCTCATGAAACGCCATCACGTATGTTCATGCTTTTAGCTTTAG
>CAMGKS010000152.1 GCA_946056785.1 uncultured Clostridia bacterium | reverse complement strand
CCTATGAAAACAAAATGGACAAGCGTAACAAAAGATACTTTCAAGGCTATTACTCCATATGCAAAAGGACCGCTTAAATTCGTTTTAGCAAACCGTGATATCTTCTCGCCGCTCGTCAAAAAAGTATTGACCGTGGCAGACAGCATGACAAACGCCCTTGTAAGGACTACCTTCGCGCCTACCATGATATGGAGTGCCGAAGCAAGAAATATTCTCCCTAACGAAGTAAGAGTCAACGTCAACACGAGAATAATGACGGGCGAAACCGACAAAGACGTCATAAAACATTTGAAAAAAGTTTGCGGAAAAAACGTCGAAGTCGTCACTGCCGCCTATACGGAGCCTACTCCCGTCAGCGACATTAAAAGCCACGGTTACGTAAAGTTGCAACAAACCATAAGCGAAATGTTCGATAATACCGTTGCTATACCGTATATGTTTATAGCGGCGTCCGACGCAAGATTTTACTCCCCTGTTTCCGACAACGTTTTCCGTTTTGCGCCTTTCATCAACGGAAAGGACGACCAACCGAGAATTCACGGCATAAACGAAAGAACGACAAAAGACGCAATGGAAAAGGCAACTCAATTCTTTGCTAACTTCATAATAAATTCTTGTTGCAAAAATTCGTCTGAAACGTAATTTTCGTCTGAAACGTAATTATTTATAAACAATTTCAATGCAATGCGACCTGAAAATCAAAAAAATCTGCCATCGCTGTAAATTGAAAACGGCTATAATGATTAAAACGCAAAGATTGCAAATAGTATTATATTAATAGCATTAATGAAAAACGTAATAATCGGTATTACTAATAGTCAATATTATAAATCAATAATAAAAAAAGCGTAATTAAACGAAATATCTGTTAAAACTCATAAAAACTCAACAAATTGTGCCCGATTTCCGTTTTATCGGCACAAATAGTATCAAAAAAATTACTTTCACAAAAAGTTGAAATAATTTTCCCCTTATGATACAATACGTTTCCACCAAGGAGAAATATGTACGACGTAGACAATCCGGCAACGCTGGACATCAAAGTTCAAAAGTTAATAGTGCTGTTCGTTTTTGAAAAAATGGCGATTCCGCTTGAAGAATCGACAGTGCTTGACTTATGTTCTTCTGACAATAATTGGCTGCGTTATATCGACTGTAAACAGTGTCTTGACGAACTCCTTGAAACGAACTTGCTTTACAGAGTCCCTAAATCAGATTATATAAATATAACGCAGGACGGTACAAGCTGCCTTGCCCTTTTTTACACAAGAATTCCGTCGCATATCCGTGACGAAATAACCACCTATACCCGTGACAACCGTATGAGATATAAAAGGAGACAGCAGTATTTTTGCGACTACTCAAAAAACTCCGACGGCACTTATACGGTAATTATGAAGGTAAAAAACGATATAACTACGCTCATGGAATTGAGACTTGTCGTAACCGACAGACAAATGGCAAGATATATCTATAAAAACTGGGCGGATAAAGCGGCGTTGACTTTCTCTTTGATTCAGGACAACCTTCTTGAATAATCAAAATTTTTAACGTAAAAAGCAAAAAAACTTTAACGTAAAAAGCAAAAAAACTTTAACGTAAAAAGCAAACTTTAGCAAACTTTTTATAAAACGGTTATTGCCTATTAGATGCAAAACGACAATAATGCAAAATCAACGTAATGCAAATTCTACGCACAGCCTTAGTCAATGCCCTGTTAAGCTGATAAAAATTTTCGCATTAATCGTCGCTTAAAATGCGTATGCTAAGTCGTAAAATCGGTAAAGATAAATAGACAGAATTTGAGTTTTAAATCGGCAAAAACAAAACTTAACAAAGAGTTTTCAAAAAAATTTTAAACAATCAAAATCAATATCGGAGAGTTAACTTATGTACAGCTATAAAACGCAAGGCACTTGTTCAAGAGAAATTCTTTTTGACGTAAAAGACAATATCATCACCGACGTGAAATTTATCGGCGGTTGCAACGGCAATCTTCAAGGCATAAGCCGATTGGTTATAGGAAAAGATATCGACTACGTTATCGACACGTTAAAAGGCGTGGTTTGCAGAGCCGGCACTTCCTGCCCGGATCAACTTGCAAGAGCGCTCGAAGCATATAAAGAAAGCGTTAAACGGTAAAAGCGTTTCAAAAAAACGGAATACCGCTTAGGCGATACAAATTTAAATACAAATATAACGGTCTTAAAGTTGTTTCGACTGTTTTACGGCTCAAAAGGTTGCAGTAAAACCGAAACTCCTTCCGTTTTAGGTCGGTCAAACAAAAAAAAAGGAGCAGACTTGCTCCTTTTTTATCGTTTAAAAAGATTTTAATTGAATTGCTTTACGTCGGCAAACTTATTAAAGCTGAAAATTCAAAGCAGTTTTATTTTTTCGTTTATGTCTTGTTTAAAAATTGCCTGAAAACCATTTTAAACTTAAAGAGATAAACGTTTATAAACGTTTCGCTTAAGCACAGACAGTGAATCAACACTTAAAACGTTTTAATTATAAAACAAACAATAAAGGCTACGCCTATGACTCTTGCATTTAGCTTGCATTTAGCTTGCATTTAAAAAGATAACCGTGCGTTTAAAGCTACATATTTTTTGATTTTATAAGCACCTTTCCATAACTCTTACCGCTATGAATACAACTTTCAAAGGCTTGCGGCGCATTTTCAAAATCAAACTTTTCTCCGACCAAAGTCTCGGTTTTTACGACTCTGTTTGCAAGAAAATTGATTGCCGAAGTAATTTCGTCTATACCGTTGTTAACGCCTTTTATAGTTATCTGTTTTGCAAACACCTTTTCGATGTCGGCGTCAAAGCTCATAACGAAGTTGTTATATCCCGAAATAACTACCGTTCCGCCCTCTCTCGTATAATCGTGCGCAATAGAAAACGGAAGTTCTCTCGGTTCAAAAACCGTAAAATCAGCCATGCGGCCGCCGGTAATTTCTTTTAAGACTAAATCGACGTTATCCCTTCTGAAATTTACGGTATAATAAACGCCAAGTTCTTCGGCAAGTTTCAATCTGTCGTCGTATTTATCTACTATAATCGGAACAAGTTGATAATAAAGCGCAAGCTGAGCGATAATCAATCCGAAA
>CAMGKS010000151.1 GCA_946056785.1 uncultured Clostridia bacterium | reverse complement strand
TATATTAACGCTGATGCAAAAGCAGGTGGGATGGGAATTTCTGAGTGGATGCTGGTGCCGAATTAATATGCAAAAATTGAAAACTTTTTCGATTTGTTTTCGATTTGTTTTTCAATCGGCGTTTTCAATCGGCGAGTGAAATCAGACGATTGATAAAAAAAACTTTTTCTTCCATTTTCTTATTCCTCTTACGCGGTGATTGAAAGGAGAGATTGTAAGAAGACTGAAACGAGATTTTTGATAAAAGTAAAACGCCGTTTTGCGGCGTTTTACTTTTTAGGGGTTTACTAATCGTAAAAAGCATTAATACGGAGAAATGGCAACGCTCTTTACTTATATTAAACAAGCATAAGAGGTTGAATATTGGATAACTCCGCATATTTAGGAATTTTTAAAAATTTATTTTTGATCACCCTTTAAAGCTTTTTTTATGCGTTTTCTTTCTTTAAAGCCTTTTCTGAATTTTTTGAAACCGCCACGCTTTTTATTGAGCATATCTCGTAAGCCTTCTACCGACATCGTTGACAGTATACCGCCGCTGAAGCCCATAAAACTTCTGAGCGGCATATCTTTTGCCGACGCTTCGAGCATTTGAGAATTTTCACTGTTTCCTGCAAAAAGTTTTGTGCCTAATTTGATTATTCTTTGCAAGGTTTTTCCGAGATGCGTTATGGAAATATCCGAAACAGTGCTGTTCATTGTAAATTCGCCTCTCTTGAAAGGCGTATTGTCAGGCAATTCTCTGCCGAGTACCGCTTCGAACTGATTGTCCGGCACGTCGTAGTTTTCAGACGTAAGGTCATAATAGCAAGGAGCCGATTCGCGATAATCAGGTATTTCAGCCGACGGATTTGCACTTTCTACGTATATTCTTGCCGAAAGTTTTATATCCTTCGAGGACGCTCCGACAAGGATATCGAAATCACCGCTTTCAACGTGCCAATCGTTGATTTTTACGTTGTAATAGCTAAAACATCTGCTATCGAGCGAGAATTTCACTTCTGCCGTTTCGCCTGCTTTTATGAATACTTTTTTAAAACGTTTAAGTTCTTTTACAGGGCGGTAGATTGTAGATTCAACGTCGCCGATATAAAGCTGAGCTATTTCCGCGCCGTCGACTTCGCCGACGTTTTTAATTTTAAAGCTGACTTCGATATTGTCCGTTTCTTTTGCTTTTAAAGCGCTGACTTTAAGGTCGGAATATTCAAAGCGGGTGTAGCTTAAACCGTATCCGAAAGGAAATGCGACAGGCTTATTAGCTTTTTCATAATAACGGTAGCCGACGTAAATGCCTTCACGGTATTCGACGGTTTTAGGTCCCATAGGGAAATATTTTGAAGTTATACAGTCATGTAAACGGATAGGGAAGGTTTCGGCGAGTTTGCCGGACGGATTCACTTGCCCGTATAATACGTCCATAACCGCTTCGCCTGCAGCTTGTCCTTGAAGGTAGGCAAGCAGCAATCCTTTTGTTTTTTCCGTCCAATCACGTGTTGAGACAGGAGAGCCGCAAACTAAAACTACAATTATGTTTGGATTGACTTCGTACAATTTTTCAATCAAAATTTCGTGGCTGCTCGGCATATTGAGATGAGTACGGTCGAATCCTTCCGATTCGAATTCGTCGGTAAGTCCTATGAAAGCGACGACTTTATCGGCGTCTTTTGCAACTTTTTGCGCTTCCTTTATAAGACTTGCTTTGTAGCCGTCGTTTTTAAGCGTATATCCGTCGGCATACGTGAAATTTTTACCCGCCGCGGTAAGTGCGTCGACAAAAGAAACGAGTTTTGTAGGATTGATTCTTGAACTTCCAGCGCCTTGATAACGGCTATGTTTTGCAAGTGCGCCTATGACTGCGATCTTCTCATCGCCTTTAAGCGGCAAAATATTATCGTCGTTTTTAAGAAGAACGGAACCTTGTGAAGCGGCTTTACGGGCAAGAAGATGGTGTTTTTCATAGTCGGTTTTATAATTCGGAACTTCTTTTGCTTTACATTCAAAAGCAAATTTAATCATTCTCAAAGCGATTTTGTCGAGGTCGGCTTCGTCAAGGCGTCCTTCTTTTACGGCTTGAATGATTTGATAATCGTTCATTCCGTTATTGCCCGGCATTTCGAGGTAGTTTCCTGCTTTTACGCCTTCGACTCTGTCATTTACCGCACCCCAGTCGGAAATAGTGATGCCTTTAAAGCCCCATTCGTCACGGAGGATATCTGTTAAGTATTTTTTATTTTCACACATATAAGTGCCGTTGACTTTATTATAGCTCGGCATAATCGTGGTCGGTTGTTCGGTTTTAACAGTATGTTCAAAAGCAGGCAAGTATATTTCTCTCATAGTTCTTTCGTCGCATACGGTGTCAACGCTCATTCTGATATGCTCTTGATTGTTGGCGCAGAAGTGTTTAAGACTGACGCCTATGTTCTGGCTCTGTACTCCGTGAACCCAGCTTGCTCCCATTTGTCCGGCAAGATATGGGTCTTCGGAGAAATATTCAAAGTTTCTGCCGCAAAGGGGAGAACGCTTTATGTTTACGCCCGGGCCTAATACGGTCGATTGTCCTTGTTCTTTAGCCTCGTCGGCGATTGCTTGTCCGATTTCGACGGCAAGGTCGGGGTCCCAACTTGAAGCAAGCGTAACGGCTGTCGGAAAGCAGACGGCAGGGTAGCTTAATTTCATTATATTAGTTCCTTGCGACTCTTTTTCTTTTCTGAGTCCGTGAGGGCCGTCGGACATAAACACTGCCGGAACGTTTAACCTTTCAACGGGTTGTGTATGCCAAAAATCGCTTCCGGAACATAAGGACGCTTTTTCTTCAAGGGTCATTTGTTTCAAAATTTCTTCATAATTTGCCATAGTATTCTCCCTAATATCATAATCAAAAATATTGTATCAAACAAGATGAGTTTTTGCAATAGTAAATATATTTTAAAAATTAAATTATTTATAACTAATATAACTAATATAAAAATAAGTCACAATAATTAATATAAAATTAAAAATGCGAAATTGTATATAAAAAACGGAAATAACGCGGGCGTTTTTACGTTATTTATGAAAGTGAAAAATTTTTTATAAAACAAAGCAAAAAACAGTTGCCAAATCGGTAAAAGTTTGATAATATAAACTGCGTTGAAGTTAGTGC
>CAMGKS010000150.1 GCA_946056785.1 uncultured Clostridia bacterium | reverse complement strand
AATATTTTATTCGATGAACTTTTTAGTCTCTTTTTACAGCAATTTTCCAAGCCTATTCATCATGTCTTGTTTGTGTTCAAGCAAAGAATGAGCATAGCGATTGAGCGTAATCGTTGCGTTTTTGTGTCCTAAAAGTTCGGACAGCGTTTTCACATCCATTCCGCATTCCAATGCACGAGTGGCAAAGGTATGTCGCAAAGAGTGAAAGCCTTTATGGGCAATACCCAGTTTTTTAAGCAAAAGTTCAAACGTTCGTTGATAACTACGCACGAAAACGGGCTTATCGCCGTCTGCTATCACGTATTCGCACTTTGAACGTTTTTTCAGACCTTTAAGCAATGGCAGAATCTGTTTCGGCAATGGAATGACTCGACTTGAATGGACGGTTTTGGGGCTGCCAATAATGCGTATATGTTTTTGCCCGTCGTTTCCGTCGTAACAAGTTTTATTTACGTAAAGCAGTCCCTTTTCTAAATCGATATCGTTCCACGTCAGAGCCAGCAATTCTCCTATCCGCAATCCCGTATATAAACACAGCACCACCCCGAAAAGTTTATCTTTTTTTCTGTCCATTATATATTGTTCGATCTCTTTCTGTTCGGCAACGGAAAAGCAATCTACCTTTTTTTCCTGCACCTTAGGACGTTTAATTTTATTGGCAATATATTCGCGGGCAATGCCAACAAAGTACGCCGTTTTCAATGAATTTTGAATTATCGATATAACCGTATTTACGGAGTTTGCCGATAGTCCGACGCCCGATTTTACGTTTCCGCAGTTTAATAAGTCTACGATATAGGTTTGCAACACTACAGGCGTAAGCTCGTTAATTTCGTGACTGCCTATGCCTTCAACGATATGAGTACGCACAATCTGAGAATATCTTTCATAAGTGCGTGACTTGACGCTCGTTCTTACGTAATTTGTTAGCCAAATGTTTATCCAATCTTTATAAATCATTTTCACTCACCGTCTCTTCCGTTTATTTTTTATTATAGCTTACCGCTAGTTATATTTTTACAACGGACCTTTTCTGTATATGAGCAATTATGACAGCAATATTTATTTTTCATTTCGTCACTTACTTGCTAACGTTGATTTATGCCATTATCAAATAAAAAAGTTCATATGCTCGTTTGGTATGGTTTTGAGACGTCAAAATTAAAAAAAGCTATTCTGACTGAATCGCCGGAATAGCAACGTTAAAATATTTTAAACAACAAAATTGCTTTTCTTTTAAAATGCAAATCTGCCGTCGCTTATTTCAAACTGCAAATTCGCTCTAAGATTTATTTTTTTAATAAGTTCAATCTATCGCTTCAAGCAAAAAACTGAATTGTTCAAATAGAAAAATTTCATATGCTCGTCCGGTATGGCTTTGAAACGTTAAAATAAAAAAAAGCTATTCGGGCTGAATCGCCGAAATAGCAATGTAAAAATATTTAAAACACAAAATTGCTTTTCTTTTAAAATGCAAATCTGCCGTCGCTTATTTCAAACTGCAAATTCGCTCTAAGATTTATTTTTTAATAAGTTCAATCTATCGCTTCAAGCAAAAAGCTGACCGGTCTGAAACCGTCGTTGCATGAAATCATTGCCGATTTTTCGTTTTTCATCCAACCGTCGTAAAAGTTTCCGCCGCCGCATGCCAAAGTCAATACAAACGGAAAAATACTGCTCCATGCACTGTCGCAAAATCCGTTCGGCTTTTGTGCGTCGCTCGATACGAAAACCTGCCCTATCTGTAAGTCGCATGCGTGTTCTATCGGATTTTCATATTGCTCCATCAAATCTTTATATTCCGCCTTTCTTATCACAGAAATTTTCACTTTCAGCATATTCGCACCTTCTTTATCTTTTTTCAAGCGATACGACCGTCTCGACGTGGGCTGTCTGGGCGAAGATGTCGTAAAGTTTTATGCTTTTAATCTCAAATTCCGTCAGGAGTTTTAAATCTCTTGCAAGCGTTGCAGGATTGCAAGAAACGTAAACAATTTTTTTAACGGACGATTTGTTTATTGCCTCCAATATTTCAACGTCACACCCTTTTCTCGGAGGATCGAGAATAACGCTGTCATAATCATTGACGTTGAAGTTATCGTTTACAAAGTCTTTTGCGTCCGAACATACAATTTTTACTCTGTTGGAGACTTTTATATCGTCCATTAATTTCTCGGCGTCTAAGGTTGCACTTTTTTCAATCTCAACGGAAGTCACGTTTATATTGCTCAATCTTGTTAAAATTTGTGCCGTCAAAAGCCCGACGCCCGAATAAAGTTCGAGCAAATTCTTTTCGTCTTTTAGGTTTTCCGCCACGCCGTCGTAAAGCAATTTCATAACTTCTTTATTCACCTGCAAAAAGGATAGCGGAGAAATAACGGCTTTAAAATTTCCAAGCGATTGTTTTTGCTCAGTCCCGAAAAGCAGCTTAGCACTTTTGCCTAAAATAACGTTCGTGTTTTCCTTGTTTACCGAAACGTACAATGCGACGTCGCCGAAAACGTTTTTCAGCCTTTCATAAAGCTTGTCGCAAGCCGGAATTTTATCGCCGTTTATAACCAAAGTTGCGGATAGCGTGTCCAATTTCCTTGCAACAAGGTGTCTTAAAAGACCTTTGCCCGTTTTTTCGTCATAAACGGATATCCCCTTTTCAGTAGCCCATTCGGTAACTTCCTTAATAAGCGGTTTTAACCATTCCCCGTGTAAAGGGCAATCTTTAAGCGGGACTATTTGATGCGATTTCTTTTCATAAAAACCTAAAACGACTTTTCCGTTTTTCGTCCCGAACGGCAACGACAATTTGTTTCTGTAATAAAAAGGTTGTCCGCCGTATATATTGTCAATCGGCTTATCGATAGCTGCGATTTTCTTCAGAGTATTAAAAACGCTGTCGATTTTCAACTGCTTTTGTGCAGCATAATCGATATGTTGCAAATCGCAACCGCCGCACCGCCCAAAATGAATGCACTTAGGCTTAACCCTGCACTCTGCGGTTTTTACTATCTCCAAAATTTCGCCGAACGCATAATCTTTTTTTGCGTGTACGATTTTAAATTTTACTGTTTCTCCTTTTATCGCTTGCGGAATAAACACCGGCACAGAGTCCACCTTAGCAACTCCTTCGCCGCTTGCCCCGAAATCTACGATATTTGCCGTAT
>CAMGKS010000149.1 GCA_946056785.1 uncultured Clostridia bacterium | reverse complement strand
GATGTTGTAAGCAGTGGTTATTTCTATTGGACTGGACTTGGCTATTTCTGATGGTCTCAGATTGGCTGTTTCTGCTGGACTTAGGTTGGTTATTTCAAGCGAGCTCCTCTTTTGCAAACTGTCTTTCACCTTGAAGAACGTGAATGTCAACCGCCGTTTGATTGTCAGCCGCCGTTGAGAAGATTTGCGACTTGCTTGTAGGAATAGTCGTGTTACGCTCTATAAGAGGAGTAAACACGCCGCCGAGAGTTTCGATACCGAGTGAAAGCGGAGTTACGTCCAAAAGCAACATATCTTTTACTTCGCCTGCCAAAACGCCGCCTTGAATTGCCGCACCGATTGCAACGCATTCGTCAGGGTTAATTCCCTTGAACGGTTCTTTGCCCGTAACTTTCTTTACTGCGTCGTATACGGCAGGAATTCTTGTCGAACCGCCAACCATAATGACTTTTGCGATATCCGAGTATTTAAGTCCTGCGTCCTTCATCGCCTGTTCCATAGGCAAAATAGTTTTTTGTACAAGGTCCTCTGTCAAAGAATCGAATTTTGCTCTCGTAAGTTCCATGTCGAGATGTTTAGGACCGCCGTCAGCCATAGCGATGAACGGAAGATTAATCTTTGTCTTTGTCACGCCGCTAAGGTCGATTTTAGCTTTTTCTGCCGCTTCTTTAATTCTTTGCATTGCCATTTTATCGCCCGACAAATCGATTCCTTCTGCTTTCTTGAATTCAGAAACGATGTAATCCATGACTTTCTTATCGAAATCGTCGCCGCCCAAACGGTTGTTACCGCTTGTTGCAAGAACTTCGAATACGCCGTCGCCGAGTTCGAGGATAGATACGTCGAACGTACCACCGCCAAGGTCGAAAATCAAGACTTTTTGATTTTTGTTTTCGTCTTTATCGATTCCGTATGCCAAAGCTGCCGCCGTTGGCTCGTTGATAATACGAAGAACTTCGAGACCTGCAATTTTACCTGCGTCCTTTGTAGCCTGTCTTTGGCTGTCACTGAAATATGCAGGTACAGTAATTACAGCCTGAGTGATTTTTGTATTAAGATACTTTTCGGCGTCGTTTTTAAGTTTAGTTAAAATCATCGCGCTGATTTCCTGAGGAGTGTATTCTTTGTTTTCGATTTTAACTTTTCTGTCACTGCCCATATCTCTCTTTATAGAAATAACGGTGTGATCCGGATTTGCTACCGCCTGACGTTTTGCAACGTCGCCGACCAATCTTTCGCCGTCTTTGCTGAAAGCAACGACTGACGGAGTTGTTCTCATTCCTTCCGCGTTAGGTATAACGACAGGTTCGCCGCCTTCCATAACGGCTACGCAAGAGTTTGTTGTACCAAGGTCAATACCGATAATTTTTCCCATAATAATATATCTCCTTTAAAATTTATTTCTAATTTTATTCATCGGGTTTATCCGGCAACTTTTACCATTGCATATCGCAAAACCGAATCACCCTTTAAATATCCTTTTTGTAAAACGTCCAGCACTTTTCCGCTCATTTCGGCGTTTTCTTCTCTTAAAACCGCCGTCATTTTGTTCGGATCAAAAGCGTCGCCCGTCTTGACTTCCATAACGCTCACGTTGAATTTAGTTAAAAGCGTTGTAATTTGCTGTTCGATAAGTTCGAAGCCTTTAAGGCTGCTTTCGTCTTTTATCATCTCTTTTGCTCTGTCGATATTGTCGACGACTTCAAGAATTTTTTCAAGCACGGACGACTCTCCGATTGCTCTCATTTCGCTTGCTAAAGATTCATTCCGCTTTTTATAATTTTCAAAATCAGCTCGAAGTCTTTGTGCGGTATTTTTATTTTCTTCGGCAAGGGCTATATTCTTTCCGAGTTCCGTTTCAAGATATCCGACGTATTCTTCAGGGGACATTTCCTCTTTGACTACCCCGTCTGAAACAGATTCGTCCGATTTAGAATTTTCAGCTTCCGTTTGCTTTTCGCCTTTTTCTGCTTCCTTAACCATTTCTTCCACTTTCTCTTTCAAATCTTTCTCTTCCATTTTTTCTTCTGCAATTTTATTTTCTTGCTTAGCCATTTATTCCTCCGTTTTGTCCCCGTCGAATACGTTTTCAAGCGACTTTTTTATTCCGTCGAGAACTGATAAAACTTTTTTATAATCCATACGTTCAGGTCCTATAACGCCCGCCTGCCCGATAACTTGTCCGTTTATTTTATACTCGGCTGTTACGATTGCACATTTATCGATTCCGCCGTTTTCGTCACTGCCGATTTTTAAAGACAATTCAATGTTGTCGTCAGGTGTTGAAACCAATTTTTCAAGACTTTCGCTGTCGCCTACAAGTTGTAAAAAATTTTTTACGTCGCTCGGACTGTCCGAATAGTCTAAAACTCTCAATGCCCCTTCCACGTGAACAGATTTTCTTTTTTCAAGACTATAGTTTTTCAAAATATCGATTATCTCGTCAAAAACTTGTCTGTAGCCTTTAAGATTTTCGCCAATTTTTGCAAGAAATGCGTCGGTATCGAGTTTTGAAACTTTTTGCCCTTTGAAAACGCCGTTCAGAAGTTCCGAAGCCGTTTCAAGACCTGCATGCATTATCTCGTCGGGAAGTTCGATCGACTTGTCGGAGATAATTCCGCAACTTGTGACGATTAAAACCAAAGCAATGCCGTTGTTTAATCCTACAAGTTTAATTTCTTCGATTTCAACGTCTTCAAAATTGTTTGTTACCACAATCGAAGTATAATTTGTCGAATCGGTAATTATTTTTGCCGCCTCTGCCGACAACTTTTCGATGTCGGAAACTTGTTTTGAAAACCTGCCGGTCATCTCGCTAAGGTCGGACTCGGAGAATTCTCTGTTTATGAAAGCCTTTTCACAATAAAGTTTATAAGCTTCCGCCAAAGGCACTCTGCCCGCCGACGTGTGCGGCTTGTCGATATATCCCAAAGCTTCCAGAGC
This sequence comes from uncultured Clostridia bacterium, assembly GCA_946056785.1. Classification (GTDB taxonomy): domain Bacteria; phylum Bacillota; class Clostridia; order Christensenellales; family CAG-917; genus CAG-917. Next base: position 231 of record CAMGKS010000149.1, on the reverse strand, counting down.
GTTCAACTCGCTTCTTATCGTTGCAGAGCTGACTTCGGGAAGATATTTCGATTGAATATCTCCGCTCGAAACCGGCACGGCTGATTTGATATAATCATCCACCAAAGCTGTAAGTATTTTTTCTTTTCTTTCAGATAATTCCTTTTTTGGCATTTGGCACTCCGAATATTCCTTTGTTAGCACTCTAACCCTTTGTCTGCTAACAATATATTACTATTATTGCTTATTGTC
>CAMGKS010000148.1 GCA_946056785.1 uncultured Clostridia bacterium | reverse complement strand
CTTATCTTAAGTTTCTCCTGCATAGCTTCAAGATCCACCTTGATAAGAGCCACCATAATATAAAAAGAATTATTCCGTTCTTATAGATTCAGACGCTCATACGTTAGAAAATATCGGATTGAGCAGTGAAATAGAATTGCCTGAAAATTCCATTTTTGCACTTATGGACTATTTGCGGAAAAAGAACTTCGAGAAATTATAAAAATATAAAAAAACGGCTTTTCAAAACCGTTTTATTGTGTTATTATATTATAGGTTTTGTGTGCGTTTCGTCGCATCGTAACGGTATATGAGAGAACTTGCTTTAAATATTCTTGATATAGTTGAAAATTCGGTAAAAGCGAACGCTACGTTGGTTGAAATCGACGTAATCGCGAAAGACAATTTGCTTACCATTGCTATTAAAGACGACGGCAAAGGTATGAGTAAAGAGTTTTTGGCAAAAGTTACCGACCCTTATACCACGACGAGAACCACCCGAAAAGTCGGCATGGGACTTCCTCTTCTTAAAATGGAAGCTGAAATGAGCGGAGGAAGTTTTAAAATCGAATCGGAACTCGGAGTAGGCACGACCGTAACGACTTGTTTTGAAATCAATCATATTGACAGACCGCCGTTAGGCGATTTAGGCGAAACGATGTCGACGTTGTTATGTAACGGCGATTTGGTCGATTACGTGTTAAATTATTCAGTCGACGACGTCGGTTTTTCGTTAGATACTCGTGAACTTAAAAACGAGCTTGACGGAATTTCGTTAGACGAGCCTGAAGTATTATTATTTGTTAAAAATTATATAAGAGAAAATATATCACAAATTGGAGGAGCATTATGAAAAGTATCGCCGATATCAAAGCAATTAGAGATAAGATGCAATCTCAGATTATATTGCGTGATAACAACACTAACGAAGAAACAAGAATCGTCGTTGGTATGGCTACTTGCGGCATTTCCGCAGGGGCACGTCCGGTATTTAATACTTTGGTTGAAGAAGTCGCTACAAGACAACTTAAAAACGTAAAAGTTTCACGTTCTGGTTGCCTTGGTATGTGCAAATTAGAGCCAATAGTCGAAGTATTCGTCCCTGGACAGGAAAAAGTAACTTATGTTAAAGTTGACCCGGAAAAGGCAAAGCAAATTATTGCCAGCCATATCGTTAACGGTAACATTTGCACAGATTATTTAATTACCAACGAATAGTAGGAGGAATATATGTTTAGAAGCACAATTCTTTGTTGTGGCGGTACGGGCTGTCACTCAAACAATAGCGGAAAAATCATAGAAGAGTTCAAAAAACAACTTAAAGAGAACAATCTTGAAAACGAAGTTCAAGTTGTTGAAACCGGTTGTTTCGGACTTTGTGCGGTAGGTCCCGTTGTTATTATTTATCCGGAAGGAGCATTCTACAGTGCTATAAAGCCGGAAGACGTTGCTGAAATTGTTAGCGAACACATCATTAAAGGCAGACTTGTCGAAAGATTGCTTTATAAAGAAAAGAAAACTCACGACGCTGTCAGAGCTTTATCCGATACAAATTTCTATAAAAAACAAACCCGTGTTGCACTTCGCAACTGCGGTGTTATAAATCCGGAAAATATTGACGAATATATAGCATACGACGGATATCAGGCATTGATTAAATGTTTGACGGAAATGAAGCCTCAAGAGATAATTGACATAATCAAGGCTTCCGGTCTTCGCGGCCGTGGCGGTGGCGGTTTCCCTACGGGCAATAAATGGCAATTTGCCATGAATACCGTATCCGACGTTAAATATGTTTGCTGTAACGCCGACGAAGGCGACCCAGGTGCGTTTATGGACCGTTCCGTTCTTGAAGGCGACCCGCATGCAGTTCTTGAAGCTATGGCAATTGCAGGTTATGCAATCGGGGCACATCAAGGTTACATATACGTTCGTGCAGAGTATCCTATCGCCGTCGAACGTTGCCGTATAGCAATTAAGCAAGCAAAAGAATACGGATTGTTAGGTAAAAACATTCTCGGAACAGGTTTCGATTTCGATATCGATATCAGACTTGGTGCCGGTGCTTTCGTTTGCGGTGAAGAAACGGCTCTTATGACTTCTATCGAAGGTCACCGTGGCGAACCGCGTCCTCGTCCTCCGTTCCCGGCTGTAAAAGGTCTTTTTGGCAAGCCGACGCTTTTGAACAACGTTGAAACTTATGCGAATATTGCTCAGATTATCCTTAAAGGAGCAGATTGGTTTGCTTCAATGGGTACTGAGAAATCAAAAGGAACAAAAGTTTTTGCTCTCGGCGGAAAGATTACAAACACCGGTCTTGTTGAAATTCCTATGGGAACAACGCTTCGTACGGTTATCGAAGATATCGGTGGCGGCGTACCAAACGGCAAAAAGTTTAAAGCGGCACAAACCGGCGGTCCTTCCGGCGGATGTATTCCTGCCGAACATTTCGATATCCCTATCGATTATGACAACCTCATTTCTATCGGTTCGATGATGGGCTCCGGCGGTATGATCGTCATGGACGAAGATAACTGTATGGTAGATATCGCTAAATTCTTCCTTGAATTTACTGTCGACGAAAGCTGCGGAAAATGTACGCCTTGCCGTATAGGAACGAGAAGACTTTTGGAATATCTCGACAAAATCACCAAGGGTCAGGCAACTATGCAAGATTTGGACGATATGGAAAAGTTGTGTTATTACATAAAAGATAACGCTCTTTGCGGACTCGGACAAACGGCTCCAAACCCTGTATTGAGTACTCTCAGATATTTCAGAGACGAATACGTTGCTCATATTAAGGATAAAAAATGTCCTGCCGGAGTATGTAAATCGTTGCTTAGCTATGAAATTACCGACGCTTGTAAAGGATGTTCGCTTTGCTCGAGAAAATGTCCTGTCGGTGCTATTTCGGGCGAGATTAAACAGAAATTCAATATTGACCAAACAAAATGTATTAAGTGCGGCGTCTGCATGAACAACTGTAAGTTTGGTGCAATCATCAAAAAGTAAGAGGTGCGATATGGCATTAGTAAATTTAAAAATAAATAATATTCCTGTTTCAGTAGAAGCCGGAACGACTATTTTGGAAGCTGCCAGAAGTGCAGGAATTAAAATTCCTACTCTTTGTTACCTTAAAGACATTAACGCTATCGGTGCTTGCCGTGTTTGCGTTGTCGAAGTTAAAGGTGCAAGAAGCCTTGTTGC
>CAMGKS010000147.1 GCA_946056785.1 uncultured Clostridia bacterium | reverse complement strand
TTTTTTTGTTTCTGATTACAAAGACAACACTTCTGTTCCTCATAATAAATCTCCTATCTTTTCTTCCGATTTATCGATTAGTTTACCGAAGTCGGCAAACGTAATTTGTACCTTTTGTAATCTTGTTCATAACGGTCTTAAACTGCGCTTCTAAATCTTGAATAGATTTGATAATGGCAGCCGTTGAACGATACTCTTTTTTATCGTTTTGTTTTCTTTCTCCCTTAATTTGATTATCGTCAAGCATTTTGATAAAATCAAAAATGTTACTTGTCGAATATCTATTCAAGGGTTGCATTTGGGTAGACCACGTCGTATCCTAAAGTATATCAAGTTTATTTTTAATTTCACCGGCAATCATTTTAATTTTCTTCTATTCGTATTGCATTATATTACGGTAAATATGACGGTTTTAGTCATATATTTTATTTAGTTTAAGATTTTTAGATATTCGTCAAGCCTTGCGTTGATATATTCGGCAAAAAGTTTAGTCATTTGTGACAAATCTTTTTTAACGTGATAACTATCGAATGCGTCGTAATATCTTTTTCTATCGGTAAACTTGATATCTATCGGTGGATAGCCCGCTTTCATAAGTTCTAAATTCACAAGCAATCTTCCCGTTCTGCCATTACCGTCAATAAAAGGGTGAATTCCTTCAAAATTGATATGGAAAAGGGCAAGTTTTTCAGCGATATTTGCATTGTCGTTTTTGAAGTTTTGTAAAAGTTCGTGCATTTTCGGCTCGATTAAATAAGGCTGAACAGGTTCGTGATGAGCGCCCAAGATTCTAACGGGAATTTTTCTATACGTGCCTTTATCCATAGGCTTATCTGCAAGAACAAGCGAGTGAATTTGTTTTATAACGTATTCGGTAAGTTCCGCCTTTTCTTTTACAAGATCAACCACAAAATAGAAAGCGTTTTTATGACCAACTGCTTCCATATGGTCTTTAAGTGGTTTTTGGTCGATAGTAAGCCCACGAAGTACCATATCCGTTTCACGAAGCGTAAGGGTATTTCCTTCAATGGCGTTTGAGTTATAGGTGTACTCAATCATAAAGTCTTCGTAAAGTCTTTGAACTTCGCCTTCAGTAAGTGGACGACGAGAATCAAGCTCCGTTTTTTTCTTTTCAATAAGCGCAGTCAAACTTTCCTTGGCTTTAATTCTACCGTCTTGGGGTTTATCCGTGCCGTCGGGAATATACCAAATCTTTCCAATACGATAAGCGCCGTCAATTTGACCGTTAGCACATAGCGTTCTAACGCGTCTATCGGAAATATTCCATTTTTCAGCTGCTTGTTTTGCGTTCATTGCTATAATAATCACTCCTTATGCGGAATATTATACTTGTTTTGCGGAACAATGTCAATATGATACGGAACAATATACTTAAATTTACGGAATAAAAGGTCGAAAATTTTCTTTAAATAACTTTCAAAAAGCGCCGTCATTTCCCAATATTTGGACAGGGCGGCGTTGCCTTTACCAAAATAATATAGTATTACAGTGGCACAAAGCGAAAGTGCCTTATTTTACTGCCAAATAAGTAGTCGCTTTAATTAATATCGGGCAAACTCTCCGAAGAACGCTATATTAAAATGAGCAACAACTATGAAACGTAGCAAAAGGAATTAACCGAAAAAGTTAAAACCTTAAAGGCGGAAACAGAAAAAGCCAAAACAAATATGATAACATATAAAAGTTTATGGCTATCGTGAGAAGATATAGTGATTTTGAAGAATTAACGCCCGAAATCTTAAGAGCGTTTGCAGATAAGATAATTATCTACGAAAAGCAAAGGGTTGACGGACATATAAGGCATTCAATAGAAATAGTCTATAACTTCGTTGAAGCTATAGAACTACCTGACTTTGAAAGTTGAGACAAATTTGATTATTAAACCTGAATACGAGAAAAGGCGTGGCATCATACGACGCCTTAACTTGTTAATTTGACGCCCTGCGGTTTACCGTAAAAATCTCTATGACTATTACGGTAAACTCGGCTTGTTTTTTACGGCAAAAGAAAAGAGTAAAAGCGTTAAGCGTTATTAGCTAAAGAAAAACGGTTATAAAAAAGATAGTTTTAAAAATCGGATTGTATTTTAAACTTAAATTCTCAATAGGTTTTCATTGACATAAAACAGGTTTTCATTGACATAAAAATTTGCAAATTATTATCCCGTAGGCATATCCTTTTTTGCGGAGGTACTATATGGGATTCATTTTTGATAAACAGAATAAAACTATTAAAATGGATGAGCTTTTGATTTTGCCGCAAGGGGAGAGTTTGATTACCACTCTCGTTTTTCCGCTTGACGTTGACCCTTATCAAAGCTATAAGTGTTGCATAGAATTTAAACTTGCCGACGGAACGAGATATATAGACTTGCTTGAATATTCCGATGAAGGCTATAAGTACGTTATCCCGAGCGAAATTACGGAGGTAGCGGGCAGAGTCGATTTGCAGTTGGTTTTATACAATAAAGACAGCAGCGAAATATACAAAACCTTTCCGGTTTGCGGCCGCATAAGAATTAAAGGTTCGATTAACGCAAAACAGGACTTATCGGATATTTCCGTTCCAAGCGGAAGCCTTTGCGAATTGCTTGACGAAAAAATGACGGAGAGTCAAGTAAACGTAATCGTTGACGCCGCAAAAAACGAATTGCTCGAAACGATGTCGGGATACGTACCGCTTTCAAAATTAAATCAGGTCGTTCAAACTTCTTCACACTATTATTCCGACACGCAAAAGGCCATCGCAAGGCAAAATATCGGTGCGGTAACCGCTTTGGATATTTATCCTGTCGGTGCGGTTTATATCTCTATGTCGAGCGTTTCTCCGTCGGAACTTTTCGGCGGCGAATGGGTTCGCATTATGGGAAGATTTTTGCTTGCTTCAACGGATACTACGGATAGCGGCAGTTACGTTGCAGGCGATTATCCGGCATTTACCGAACAGGGCGGCACGGTTTCTACGACGGGCGGTGAAAAAGAGCATACTTTGACCGTAAACGAGATGCCGTCGCATAATCATAAAATAAAAAAGAAATCTACTCCGGGAACAACGTATACGGGCGAAATTTTTGCTTCCGCAGCTACCGAATGGGGAGCCGACGTAGAAATACTTGCAAATATGAACGTCGGAATGGAATATACGGGCGGCGGAGCTGCTCATAACAATATGCCGCCGTATATTCGGTGGTGGAGACTACAACCTCGTCCACTGTTCCGAGGTGGGTATATGGAAGAAGAC
>CAMGKS010000146.1 GCA_946056785.1 uncultured Clostridia bacterium | reverse complement strand
CCTTTAAAATTTTTGATGTATTTTGCAAGCTCGTTAAAGATAACGTCAAGACCGTGAGCACCTGCGTCAGGGAAACCGATTGAACGTTCACCGACCGTGCCTGCACGACCAAGTGTAGCGACGTGCGTCTTTGTTGCTTCAGCACCGTCATGAGCTGCCTTTGCACCGAGGTCAAGACCTTCTTGCAACTTCTTGCCTTCTTCCGCTGCTTTTGTAAGAGCTAATGCACACGGTTTCAAAGCGTCAACCAAAGTCTTATCGCCGATGTCGGCACCTTTGCCGAAGCTCTTTTTACCTGTTTCGAATACGCCGCGGTTAGCTTCCATAAACAAGAATGCAACGTCTTTCAAATCGACTTCTTTCTTGCCTGCCATTGCTTTACCGGCATATTTGAAAGCAGAACCCCAAATAGGACCTGAAGCACCGCCGCAATATTCTTTGATGATTTCAGAGCAGCTTACAAGGAATTGACCGATGTCGCCTTTTTTACGGGTAGCCCAGTCTGCTTTCAACTGTTTGAAACCTTTTGCAATCGACATACCGAAGTCGCCGTCGCCCATCTGGTCTGCTTCACAGAAAGGAACTTCGTTTTCGATAATGACGTCAGCCATCTTTTCAACGATTTTTACGAAAGCGGCGGTATTGATTGTTTCTTTGATTACAGGTTTGCCTTCGACTTCATAGACTGCGTTTGCGTCGTCTTCTTCTGCGGCTTTTGCTTTTTTAGCAGATTTTTTGACTTCTGCTTGTGCAGGAGCATAACCGAGAGCTTTTGCAATTGCTTGCATTGCTTCAACAGCTGCTTGTGCTTCGCTTCCCATAGCTCCGCCCCAAGTAAGAGCAGGAGTTGAAACAGGGTAGTCGATAAGAGCTTTAAGTTCGCTATCCACTCTCAAAACGGTTATGGAAGCACCTGCCATATCGATTGACGTCATAAAGTTGCCGACGATTGTTCTGTGAACTTTTATGCCGTCTGCTTCGATAGCTTTAGATACGGAATTGTTGAGAATATAAAGTTCTTGAAGAGGAGTGCCGCCGAAGCCGTTGATGAGAAGAACGACTTCTTCGCCTTTTTTAAGTTTCAAATCTTCTTCGAGATCTGTCATTATTCTGCGAGCAAGGTTGTCTGAGAAATTGCCTTTTGAATAATCAATCTTTTCACGGAAACGACCAGGTTCGCCATGGATACCTACGCCGAATTCCATTTCGTCATCGCCGATTTCAAACGTTGGGTGACCTGCGGCAGGAACGGTACAGCTGGTGAATGCAAAACCAAATGAACGGACGTTATCGATAACTTTGTTTGCAATAGCTTTGACTTCGCTGAGTTCTTTGCCTTGTTCTGCTGCGGCACCTGCACATTTATGAACAAGAACGGTACCGGCAACGCCTCTGCGGCCGACGGTGTAAAGGCTGTCTTTAACTGCGATATCGTCGTTTACGTAAACGGCGTCGACTTTGATTCCGTCTTCTTGTGCGTCGCTCATAGCGTTGTTGAAATTCATACAGTCGCCCGAGTAGTTTTTAATGATAAGAAGAACGCCTTTGTCGGTAGCGCATTGTTTGATTGCGTTGTAAACTTGAACCTGGCTAGGCGAGGCGAAAACGTCACCGCATACGGCACAGTCGAGCATACCTTTTCCGACGAAACCTGCGTGTGCAGGTTCGTGACCTGAACCACCGCCCGAAATAAGGCTTACTTTGTTGTCGTCTATATCAACTTTTTTAACAATTTTAAATTTTTCAACAAATTCGAGTTCCGGATGAGCTTTTGCAAGTCCGTGACACATATCGTATACGAACGTTTCCGGAGTGTTCATAATTTTTTTCATAAAGTCCTCCAAAAATTAAAATTTTGCCAACCGAAAGGGTTGGCAAAATTATTTTTAAAAATTAGTCGCAACAATCACAGTCGCAATATTTGAATTCACGACCAATCTTGTCGGCAGTTTTTACTGCTGCGATAACCATTTCTTCCGTTACAGGGAATGGCATATTGTGAATCGATTCTTCAGGAATACATGTTTTTGCTGCTACTGCTTTGTATTCTTCTTCCGTCAATTCTTCTCTTATTGTTTTACCGGTCTTTTTGTCTGTCATAAGGTCTTTAAGGCAAACAGGAAGTCCGACAGTTACGCAGAACTCAAGAACTTCGTAGAGTTCTTCTTCAGGAACGTTTTCCAAAATAAGTTGGCAGATTGTTCCGAATGCGACTACTTCGCCGTGGAAGTTGCAAGCGTGAATGTCGTGTACGCAAGTAAGACCGTCGTGAAGAGCGTGAGCTGCGGCAAGACCGCCCGATTCAAATCCGAGTCCGGAAAGAAGGATGTTTGTTTCGACGATTTTTTCGAATGCCGGCGTAACAGCGTCGCAATCACAAGCGGCTTTTGCCTTTGCACCGTCGCTGATAAGGTTTTGATAGCAAAGCTCAGCAAGTGCGAAAGCGGTGTGCGTGCCATATCCGAGAAGGGTACCTTTTGAACGGTCGGCACCGCAAGGAAGGCCTGCGTTTACGTTTGAAACGCTGTTGACGTTTGCTCTTGCTTCGAAATAGGTTGAAAGAGCGTCGCCCATACCCGAAACGAGGAAACGTGACGGAGCTTTTGCGATAACGTTAAGGTCGATCAAAACTACCGACGGGTTTTGACGGAAATAGGCATAATCGTCAAATTCGTGATCGTCGGTATACAAAACGGCTGAGTGCGACGTAGGTGCGTCGGTTGCCGCTATTGTAGGGCAGATAATAAGATTGCTGCCTTCTGCAACGCATTTTGCAGTGTCGATTGCTTTACCGCCACCAAGACCTATGGTACAAGCACAGTTGTTTTTCTTTGCAAATTCCTGAAGTTTTGCAACTTGCGTTCTGGAACATTCGCCGCTGAAATCTCCGGCAGAAAGAAGCTTAACGCCGTATTTCTTTTGTGTTGCTTCAAGCTTGTCTTTGACAAGATTCAATGCGAACGGGTCAGCGATCAAAAGAGCTGAATCACCGAATGTCTTGACGAAATAACCGAGATTAAGTAATTCGTCTTCACCTTGCACATACTTTGATGGGCAGATAAATGCTTTTCTCATAAAAATTCTCCTTTTATGGTTATATTTTTTATGATTACATTATAGTTTAATTATGAATAAAAAACAATACTTAAATTGTAAATTTTTGCTAGTTTTTGTGTTTATTTCATAATGAAGCAAAATTTAAAAAAAAATTCATTTTTTTTTGTCATTTGTTGACAAATAAAATATATTGATATTATAATTTACTATATTTTTATTAGTTTTCGATAT
>CAMGKS010000145.1 GCA_946056785.1 uncultured Clostridia bacterium | reverse complement strand
ACGGCAAATTAAAAATTACCGATTTTTATCGGTTTTTTTTGATAAAACGTTTTTGCTCGAATTTTGCTCAAAAATCTAAAAAAGGTTTTAATTTTAAGTTTAAACTGCAATCAAAAGTTTTCACCCCCAAAGACGGTTTACTTTGGTGGGAAAAATATTGTACAATTTACAAAAAATGTAAAAAACAAATTACATTTTTTGTGAAAGCTATTGAATTTTATGTTTTATAATGTTAGAATAAATCAGAAAGGAGAATATTTTGGCGAAACTGAATGTTTGTCTCGATTTAGGAAGCGACGTTTTGAAAACGGCTTTCGCATATAAAAGCGAAAATGACGTTGTGTTTGGAAAGTTTTCCAAAGACAACCTTTTTACTCAAATAGCAATTCCCGCAGTTGCGTTTTACGACAAAAATACGAATAAGTGGGTATACGGTTCGGAAGTTAATAAGTTAAACGGCGACTCGTATATGACTGTGATAAAGATAAAAAGTTTGCTTGAACTCGTTTCTTTTAAAATCAACGATAACGTTACGTCAAGCAATTTAAATTTTTATTTAAACCGCAACAGTTTCCCGAAATTCTATTTTCCCGTTGTAAGGAAAAGGTTTGACGACTTTTCAAAAGAGGAAGAAAAACAACGCACTTTTACCGCCGTCGGATATACGCCGGAAAAAGTAGTTAAGGGTTTTTTTGAATACGTAAAAAAGTTTGTTTTTGAACAAACGAATAAACTTATGCAAAACAGGCAGGTTTCGTTTGACGGCATAGAAATTGCCATCGTAAATCCGCCTAAGATTGGAAAAGAATATACAACCGAAATAAAAAGAGTGGTTGAAGCGGCTTTCGGACAGGGCAGCGTAAAAAAAGTTTTGCCTTCGACAAAGGCAATCAGCATATATGCGGCTAGGTTGGGACTGCTTGAAAAAAATGAAAGCTGTCTTGTGTTCGATATGGGCGAGGAGGACATTTCCGTAGCTCAGACGACGTATACAAAAGAGCACGGAGTTATTCTTGACGGCGTTGAAGGGCACAGCGAACCGACAGAATTAGGCGGTCTGGATATTGACGAAGCCATATACAACTATATTGAAAGCGTAATATATCACCGAGAAACCGTCGGGTCCCCAAGTAGCGGCGAGGAAGGGCATATTTATGAAAAAAGCGTATTTGCTAAGCAATATCTTCTTATGCAAGATATAAAACGCATGAAAGTCGCTTTAAGTTTCGGTGGCGGCAAATTTTTTCCGAACGGTGTACCTATTTCCGTACATAGGGAAGTCATCGTTCAACGAAAAATAACGGCGGACGAGTTTAAACGCATAATAAAGCCTACCGCCGACAAGATTGCCGATTATATCATAAAGGAACTGAAACTGCCTATAAATTTCGGTGTAAAAAAAGTTATTCTTTCGGGCGGACTTGTCGAAACTTACGCATTGCTTAATTATATCAGAAACAAAGCGGCGTCGGAGGGGTTGACGCAACGGATCGTCACTTTGGAAAATTCAGGGGCAATGGGCGATTCTTTTTCGATATTACCCCATGAAGACGCTTCCTATTCTTCCGCGGTCGGCGGCGCTATGATTGCGGCGTTGGACATCGACGTAAAAACCGTGCTTAGCCTTTCATACGGAACCTGGGGAGGGAACAGCACCAAAAAGCTGTTAAAGATTTTTGCCGAAAGAGGGGCTATTCTTGAAAGCAATGAAAACCTTTTTACGACGAAATTTCGTTTGATTGGCAGCAAAATCGATGGCGAAGAAATGTACAGTTGCGTTGCGACGCCTGACGAGATAAAAAACGACGCCGACGTAGGCGTAGGTATGAGAAAATATAAAAACGTAGAATATTTTTCCGGCTCTTTGGTTGTAGGAGATTACGGTTCGGCTCAAAGGTATGCCGCTCAGAAAGATATATCTTTAAAGGTAGTTGCAGGCGGAGTCGGCTCTCAGATTAAGCTGTATTACGGCGGTGTGGAAATTCAGGAGAGAGACGTAAACAGCGATTATTATTTTATAGAAGGAATAAAGGTTGACGAAACGGGACGAGCAACGCCTTACGTCGCCGGTGCTTCGGAAAACAAAGGGAAAATGCGTATAAAATGCGTGGACGGCAGAGAATTTTTTGCAAACAAAAGCGACGTTCAGTTGGCTTTTGCGAACGTCGGGTCGTTTGATACGGTTCAAGGGTAGGTAAGTTTATGGGGAATGAAAATTTTAAAATTGAATTTGTCGGCGAACCTTTCAGCGAAGACAAAAAAAATACTCAAAGGTCGAATTTCGGCGATGACGTCGTGAACTATTCAAAAGAAATTCAGTTTATGAATCCGCTTGTTGAAGAACTCGATAAGTACGACGATTTTTCAGCATTAAAAATCGACTTGAATAAATATGCAAAAACGTCTGAAAGCGGTAATTACGGAATCGAATACGACGCCACGATTCACGAACGAGGCGTGGTCATTAAAGAGCATCAGAAAAAGGCGGCAGAGAATTTTCTTAAAGTGCTTAGAGGCTTCGGACTTCTTGCCGACGTTGTAGGAAGCGGAAAAACGTTTGAAGCGGGCGTTGTGCTTAGCGAACTTGCCGTGCGCGGCGTTATTAAAAATATGCTTATTATAGTGCCCGAACAGGTATACGACAGTTGGGTGGACGTAATCGAAAACAAATTCGGACTTGGAAAAGGTCAACTGTTTAAAGTCGACGACGATATAAACAAACTGTTTGTAAACCGGGAAGATTTTGAAGTAATAAATCTTAACGGAAAGGATATTTTCCGTCCTAAAAAGGCGATTATAGTAACTTTTGAAGATTTTGTTAAATGGAAAAAGGGGCCTTATCAGAACGACGTGTTGTTTGACGTTATCGTAGTTGACGAAGCGCATCATTTGTGCGAGGAAAACGGAAACGGCGCCAAAGCTTTATATTTGTTGTCGTCCATGATGAAATTGAAGAAGAGTTTCGGAACGACTTATTGTTTGCTTTTATCCGCAACGCCTCATTCGGGCAATCTTGCAAACATGTTCAGACTTTGGTACTTCATACGCTGTAAAGGCGGTAACCCCGATGACTTTTTGAAAGAGTCCGACGATGAAAGAAGCGATGAATACATAAAAGAACATAATTATTACCTGAACTTTATTTGCCATCGTGCAACGACGGTAATGGAGTTTATAAAGAAAGTTAAAATCGATCTTTGTCAGTCTGATTCCCGTTTTTCAGGGGAATTTAAAGAATATTTAAAATCGAAAGACGTCGATTTTGAAAAGTTCACGGCTATGACCGACGGGGAAAAGTGGGTGTACGT
>CAMGKS010000144.1 GCA_946056785.1 uncultured Clostridia bacterium | reverse complement strand
TTTATCGCTACGTCGTTGACGACAGATATGCGATCATGAAAGGTTCAAAACTTATAGTCAACGAATCGCAAGTCGCTATATTTACTTCTAAGGGCAGAATAGCCGACGTGTTCGGACCGGGTACGTATTCGCTCGATACCGGCGTCATTCCTATTCTTTCTAAAATATGCAACTGGAAATATGCTTTTGAAAACCCGAAAGAAGCTGACGTTTATTTTGTAAATACAAAGCAGTTTACGAATATTAAATTCGGAACGACAAATCCGATTATGATGAGAGACCCGGACTTCGGGGCAATCAGACTCAGAGGTTTCGGTAATTTCTCGTTCAGAGTTTCCGACGCAGCTTTGTTTATGCGTGAGATTTTCGGTACGCTTAAATCTTTCAGCACTGCCGACATCGAAAATCATCTTAAAAACAGAATTCTTGCCACTTTGACCGACAGCATCGGCGAAAGCAAAATTCCGGCTCTCGATCTCTGTGCAAGCTATCTTGAAATCGGCAACAAGACAAAGGAAATCGCTTCTACGACTTTTGCCGATATCGGTATCGAAATTACGCAAGTAACCATTCAGAATCTGTCGCTTCCGCCTGAAGTCGAAAAGGCTTTGGACGAACGTTCGACGATTGGAATTCTCGGCGACAAGATGGGCGAATATCAACAGTATAACGCAACTAAGGCTATGCGTGATATGGCGTCGAAACCGAGTAGCGGCGGAGTTGCCGATATGGGAATGAATATGAGTGCCGGTCTTGCAATGGGACAAATGATGGCTCAGCAATTCGGTGCTTTAAACCGCCAACCTCAACAACAGCCGCCTGTTCAAAACGAGCCGCAAGTTGAAATGAACAAATGTTCTAAGTGCGGAGCTCAGATTAGAAAGGGCGCTAAATTCTGTCCTGAATGTGGAGCAAAGCAAGTGACGGCAGGTATGATTTCTTGTCCGAAATGCGGTGCGGAAATCAAAGCAACTGCTAAGTTCTGCCCGGAGTGCGGAGAAAAGATTCAAAAGTCTTGTCCTAAATGTGGTGCTGAAGTAAAATCTGGAGCAAAATTTTGCCCTGAATGCGGAGAAAAACTTTGACAACAAGAGATAAATCAGAAGTAGTGAAGTGCACTGCGTGCGGTGCCGATATGACTTTCGATATAGCAAGCGGAAGATTGGTTTGTCCGTATTGCGGAAATGCTAATGCAGTCGAAAGCAAGTCAACTTCATCGCGAGATTATTTTACGTACAAAAAAGACGGAGCGGTAAGTTTTGAGGGTATCGTCGTGCGTTGCCCTAACTGCGACAGCGAAATGGAAATTACCGATTTTTCCACGGCTGTAAACTGTCCGTTCTGCGGTGCGTCCAACGTTCAGAAAACGGACACTCTTCCGGGACTTAAACCTGACAGCATTCTTCCTTTTAAATTGGTTAAGGAAGAAGCAATCGACATAGCCAAAAAAACCGTAAAGAAGAATTTTTTTGCCCCGGGCAAGTTGAAAAAAAGTTTCAATGCCGAACATTTTAACGGAGTTTACACTCCCGTGTTTTTGTTCGACGCCGGCAGCAAGTCTTCCTATAACGGCCGCCTCGGCGAATATTATTACGTCACTGTCGGAACGGGCAAAAATAGAAGGACGGAGAGAAGAGTAAGATATATTAATATTTCGGGAAATTATCAACGAAATTTCAACAGTATTGCCGTCGAAGCAAGTTCAAATCTCAATCAAAACGAATTGAACAAACTGATGCCGTTTGATTATGACAATCAGGTTGCTTATGACAGTAAATACGTCGCAGGTATGCAAGCGGAGAGATATAATACCTCGCTCGAAGAGTCGTTCGACGTTGCCAAAAACACGATGGACAGCATTATCAAAAAAGAAATTCTGGCACAGTATAAATACGATTTCGTCGATTATATTAATATCGATTCATTGTATAATCCTGTTAAATTCAGATATTTATTCGTACCTTTATGGATTTGCGCTTATAAATATCGCAAAAAAAATTACAAATTGTTTGTCAACGCAAGAACAGGAAAAGCATACGGCAAATTGCCTAAGTCGGTCTTTAAGATTCTGTTTTTAATTTTACTTGGTCTGGGTATTATCGGGGCGTTGATTTACTTGTTTGTTTTCTCCGGCGTGATTTAACTGCGTAAAAAATTTCGGACAAACAAAGATTTCAATAGACGGCGGCAAATACGTACGGTCAAAATTAACCGTTATGAGTTTGCGAATATTGTACATAATTAATTAAATAAGTTTTAAAAGGAGATATGAATATGGTCAAAAAAGAAATGTTGATTGCAGACCTTTTGACGCTTGGCGAAGCTGAAAAAATTGCAGATACGCTTATGCAGTTCGGTATGCATTGTCTCGGTTGTGCTATCGCTCACAATGAGACTATTGAAGAAGCAGCGGCAGTTCACGGCATCGATATTGACGAACTTATCGACGCTTTAAATAAAGTAATTAGCGAGTAAAGGAATTTATTATGGCAGGAAACGTTGAAGATTATTCAAAGGTAGCGGCAAGACTTGTCGAACTCCGTACTTTTTCCGATTATACAACGGAACAAATGGCACAGATGCTCGATATTTCCACGGAGGAATACGAGTCGTACGAATCTTGCAAAAAAGAAATGCCTATAAACTTGATTTATAAGTTTTCAAGCATTTTAGGAACTGAACCAAAATATGTGTTGAACGGCGTTATGCCTACGAAGGAAACGGCTGTTGTGGTTTATGACGGCAAAGGCGTGTCGGTTAAAAGATACGACGGCTATTCGTTTACTTCGCTGGCGGCAGATTTCAAATGTAAATCAATGAACCCTATGTTGGTTACGATTGCGCCTACCGATACGCCTGAACTTGTCGAACACGGCGGACAGGAATTCAACTTTGTCCTCGAAGGCGAACTTAGAGTTATTGTCGGAGATAAAGATTATTTCTTAAGAGCCGGAGATTCGATTTATTTTGATCCGTCACTTCCGCATGCTCAGCTTGCTATGGGCGGAAAAGAGGCAAAATTTATAACTGTCATCAACGAGTAAAAGTTTAAAACGTGTCGCTTATGCGACACGTTTTTTTATGCAAAACAAATAAAGATTATTTTTAACTTTTTAATATTGCTTTTAAATATTACTTTTGAAAGTTGCGTTTAAAAATTACGTTTGTATATACATTTGAATTTAGCGTTTATATATTGCTTTTAAATATTGCGTTTTAATTTTTAACGCTATGGATTTTATCAAAATTCAAATCAAACGATTTTAAAGATAATTTTAATAGATAATTCTATTTTAAATTTAAAAGAAAAATTTTAAGG
>CAMGKS010000143.1 GCA_946056785.1 uncultured Clostridia bacterium | reverse complement strand
CCCGGAAATATTTACGTTGCAACGGCAAAGAAGTTTGTTTTTGGAAAAGTCGCAATCGATATGATAGCGGGTCCGAGCGAAATTTTGATTGTGGCGGACAAGGGCGCCGACGCTGCGGTAGTTGCCGCCGATATGCTTTCTCAGGCTGAACACGACCGTATGGCGTCAGCCGTTCTCATTACCGACGACAAAAAACTTGCGACGGCAGTTTCTGAAGAAATAGAAAAACAGTTATGCGTTTTAAGCCGAAAAGATATTGCCCGTTGCGCAATCGACGATATGAGTAAAATCATCGTTACGGACGATTTGTCAAAAGGTATCGGCATAGCTAACGAGATTGCTCCCGAACACCTTGAATTGATGGTCGAGCAGCCGTTTGAGTTGTTGCCGTACGTCAAAAACGCAGGGTCTATATTTTTAGGATACAACACTCCCGAACCGATCGGCGACTATTTTGCAGGGCCAAATCATACGCTCCCTACAAGCGGAACGGCAAAATTTTCTTCTCCGCTTTCTGCTCTTGACTTTGTAAAGCGTTCGTCTTATATTTATTATACTAAAGAGGCTTTGAAAAAAGCTAAAGATAAAGTTATGGCTTTTGCAGAATCGGAAGGCTTGACGGCACACGCAAACAGCATAGGAGTAAGATTTAAAGATAATGAGTAAATTTTTGTCAAAAAGTCATCTTAGTCTTAAAGCATACGTTCCGGGCGAACAGCCGACAGACAAAAGGTATATAAAACTTAACACCAATGAATCGCCGTTTCCGCCTTCAAAAAAAGCGATTGCTGCAGTCAAACGGGAAGCGACGTCGTTAAATCTTTACAGCGACCCTTCTGCGAAGAGTTTAAAAAGAGCTATTGCAAAATATTACGGCGTGCAGGAAAAGGAAGTCACCGTTACGAACGGTTCTGACGAGGCGTTGGCGTTTTGTTTTATGGCGTTTTGCGACAGCACGACGCCTATGGCATTCTTCGACGTTACTTACGGATTTTATAAAGTATACGCCGAATTATTCGGCATACCGAGCGAAATAGTAAAACTCAAAGACGACTTTACAGCCGACTTCGACGGTTTGAAAAAAACAAAAGGCAACGTTATTATTGCAAACCCTAACGCACAGACCGGCATTTTTGAAAGTCTTGAAGCCGTTGAAGATTTAATAAAATCAAAAAAAGACAAAGTGGTAATTATTGACGAAGCATACTGCGATTTCGGCGGAGAAAGTGCGGCAAACCTTGTGAAGAAGTATGAAAACGCAATAGTCGTTTCCACCTTTTCGAAGTCGAGAAATTTAGCGGGCGGCAGAATAGGTTTTGTAATTGCAAACGAAAATCTGATTTTGGATCTCGAAAAAATGAAATACAGTTTCAATCCGTACAGCTTAGGCAGAATTCCGCTCGTTGCGGCGAAAGCGGCGATTGAAGACGTCGGATATTTTAAAGAGTGCGTTGGTGAAATAAAAAAAGCAAGAGAATATACGGTAGCCGCCTTAAAGGAATTAGGGTTTGAAGTTTTGCCGTCGCTTGCAAATTTTGTTCTTTGCAAAACGGATAAAATGGATGGAAAAAGCTTGTATCTTGCTTTAAAAGAAAAGGGCATATTGTGTAGATATTTAGGCGAAGAAAGAATAAAAGATTACGTTCGCATTACAATCGGCACTAAAAAGCAGATGCGAACCCTTATTGAAGTTTTGGGAGAAATCTTATGAGAGAAGCGAAAATAGACAGAAAAACAAAGGAAACGGAAATTTCGTTATATTTGAATCTGGACGGCAACGGCTGTTGCGATATCGATACGGGTTGCGGCTTTCTTGACCATATGTTGGAACTGTTGTCAAATCATTCACGCTTCGATTTAACCGTAAAATGCCGTGGCGACGTAAAAGTCGATTATCATCACACGGTAGAGGACGTCGGTATATGTTTCGGTACGGCTTTTAAAGAAGCGTTGAACGATAAAAAAGGAATTACAAGGTATGCCGACGTTACGATTCCGATGGACGAAGCGTTGGTTCTCTGTGCGATTGATATTTCGGGAAGAAGTTATTTGCTTTACGACTTGATTTTAAAGCAAAGTAAAGTGGGCGATTTCGATACGGAACTTGTGGAAGAATTCTTTTGGGGATTTTGCAGAACGGCGCTTGTCACGCTTGATTTTATTCAACTTGCCGGTAAGAACACTCACCATATCATCGAATGTGCCTTTAAAGCGTTTGCCCGAGCATTAAAAAACGCGGTAAAAATCGATGAAAGCCTTAACGGTAAAATTCCTTCCAGTAAAGGTGTATTATGATTGCTATTATCGATTACGGAGTTGGAAATCTTTTTTCGCTCGGAAGGTCGCTTAGCTATCTTAACGTAGACAGCAAAGTGACTTGCGACGCAAAGGAAATCAGTGCCGCCGACAAAATAATTTTGCCGGGCGTAGGAGCTTTCGGCGACGCAAAAAAGAAACTTGACGAGAGAGGATTAAGCGACCTTTTGACGAAGGAAGTGCAATCAGGCAAACCGCTTTTGGGTATATGTCTCGGAATGCAACTGTTGTTCGACGTAAGTTATGAATACGGCATAAACGAAGGACTCGGCTTTATAAAGGGAAAAGTTTGCCCTTTAAGCGACGAAGTTAAAAATTTAAAAATTCCGCAGATGGGTTGGAACAGCTTAAAAATCGTAAAAGAAAATCCGCTTTTAAAATACGTCAAAGAGGGGGAGTTCGTTTATTTTGTGCATAGCTATTATGCAAAAGATTGCACAGATAGTCTGATTGCAACGACTGAATACGGAATCGACGTGACTGCCGCCGTACAAAACGGCAACGTTTTCGGAACGCAATTCCATCCGGAAAAAAGCGGAGAAACAGGATTGAAAATTTTAAAAGCATTCGACGAGATTTGCTGACGTCCGTTTTAGTCGTTTAATTTAAACAGCGGCTTTATGAAATTGCAACAGCCTAAAAGCGGACGGCAAAGCAAAAGCGATTTGAACGAATAAATAAAACGATAAATCGGCATTTTAAATCTATCCGGTTTGTGAAACAGGCGAAGGAAACCGTGAAATAAAATTGAGAAAGTATTATTTATATAAGCCGGATATAAGCCGAAGTTTTAAGTCGAAAGAAAAGGCTAAGGAGAGAAAATGAAGATATTTCCCGCAATAGATATATTGAATAAAAAAGTCGTCAGGCTTACACAGGGCGATTACAACTTGAAAAAAGAATATTCGGACAGTCCGTGCGAAATAGCTTCCGACTTTTTTAAGAAAGGAGCCACGCATTTACACGTCGTCGACCTTGACGGAGCAAAAAGCGGCAACGCCGATAATTACG
>CAMGKS010000142.1 GCA_946056785.1 uncultured Clostridia bacterium | reverse complement strand
TTCTTCACATCATCTTCAAAATAAACACTTGAACGAATCTGTTTTTCAAGAAGTGGCCCGTTTCAATTTTTCCGCACGCTTCGTCATATTCAAAAAAAGTTTGTCCGTATGGGTCTTTAATATTTTCGGTACCCGGAAGTTTGGAACCGAATCCTACGATTTTTTTATCCTCCCCAAACATATCCTCAACGTCCGACTCGAGATACATACTGAGCGGAACGATTAAATCGGCTTTTTTGAATATATCTTTTGTAAGTTGTCTGGCACTGTGCTGCGGAATTTCCTTGATTCCTCGAGAAGCCATTGCTCTGACGGCATATTCAGAAATAGGTGCTCCCTCGTTTGCTTTAATGCCTGCCGAAGACACGTTAATTCCTTCGATTTCTTCGCTTTCAAGCAAATGGCGGAACATAATTTCAGCCATAGGCGAACGGCAAGTATTTCCCGTACAGACAAAAACGACATTCAAATTTTTCATTTAAACCTCCTTATTGCTTGCCGACTTTTCGACTCTGTTCATAACCGAACCGAACAAGCCGTCATAACCGAAATGTTCAATTATTATTTCATCAAACGTTTTTTCCGCATTCAGCATCGAAGCATAGATATTTTTTGAAACTTCTTTTGCTGTTTTTCCCACAAAAATAACTTTTCTACCGCACAATTCGGACTCTTTTCTGTTTTTTAAAATCAAAACCGGACGTTTTCCTTCCTTTGCCGCCCTATCGTATTCGCTGATTCCCGACTCAAAAGTTTTAGCGATTACCGTCGGCACCTTAGGCGCATAATGGGTATATTTCATTCCCGGCGATTTTGCGACTTTAATCTCTCCTCCGAATTTCTCAACGCACGATAATACTTTAAGCAACATTTCTTCGGTTACGTATCCGGGGCGTAAAACGGTTGGCGTAGGCGACGTCAAATCTAAAACGGTAGACTCTATTCCGACCTTGCACGAACCGCCGTCCAGGATAAGCGGTATCAAGCCTTTCATATCGTTATAGGTATATTCAGCCGACGTAGGACTGACGTGTTTCGATTTGTTGGCAGAAGGAGCGGCAATGGGACTTGACATACTTATAAGCCGTCTTGCAATTTTGTTTGCGGGAACTCTTACGGCAACCGTATTTCCACCTGCCGTCACCACGTCTGGCAATTCGTCTCTTTTGGGCAGAACGACGGTTAACGGACCCGGCATAAATTTTTTGGCTAACACGTAAAACTCTTTCGGTATATCCTTTGCCACCTTTTCAACGTCCTTTGGAGTAGCAAGATGAACGATGAGCGGATTGTCTTGCGGTCTGCCTTTTGCTTCGAATATCTTCTTTACAGCCGACGGATTAAAAGCGTCCGCCCCCAAGCCGTAAACAGTTTCGGTAGGAAATGCCACCGTCTCGCCTGCAAGGATAAGCCGAGCGGCTTCACTAAGACCTCTTTTTGCCTTTAAAACTTTTGTTTCCATTGTCAAGCCTTCCGTTATTTAAGCCTATATATTTCGTAATTGCCCGAATTGCCCGTTTTCACTATTGCATAAACGACGCCGAACTCTCCGGACGGTGCAAAAAGCGTAATCTTGCTGTATTTCGCCTCCAACAAAACGTTTTTACTGTTAGAAATGTTTGTAGATTTTACACCGTATATTTTGTTTCCCTCTTCGTCGTATTCAAAGTATACGTAAGCACCCGTACGGTAAATAGCCGTACCGCTTTGATTAATATGAAAATTATAACCGTCGGTTATTTCGTTCTTATTACCGAGCAAAACGCTGTAACCGTTTTGACCGACAAGATAATATCCGGACACGCCGTTTTCATCGGTTTTTTCGCCAATTGCGTAATATCCCGTAAACATAGTCAATTTCGAATATTCAAAAGGAACGACGATATTGCCTTTTTTGTCAAGCGCTCCGTATAAAAAACTTGTTGACGACGAGGTAGAATTTTTGTCGTCGATTATCGTACATAAAATTACACCGCTGTTATAAGTTGCGGACTGATAATCGTATTCGCTATTCCTTCCGATTAAATTGCCGTATTCGTCATAAATATCGACAACCCCCGTAGAAATCTGAACAACGCCTATCTTATCGACGTACGTTCTTACAAGCTCGTTTACGCTGATAGAATTAATAGTATCTGCGGTAACCTTTTCGCTTCCGTCATAAAGATATTCGGCGGTTTTACTAAGCGACAAAACAATCTGAAATTCCCAACCGTCTTCATAAGACACGGAATTTTTAATAATAAATCTGTCGTACGTTACGGTTTTATCGGCGTTTCTGACCATTCCGAAACCTACGTAAGAATAGCCGC
This sequence comes from uncultured Clostridia bacterium, assembly GCA_946056785.1. GTDB lineage: Bacteria > Bacillota > Clostridia > Christensenellales > CAG-917 > CAG-917. The sequence continues at coordinate 1,023 of CAMGKS010000142.1, read as the reverse complement.
TATTTAAAAATTTAGAACAGTCGAAAGTTTTTTCAGAGCTGTATTTATAATAATCGTTCTCAATCGACAAAAACATTACGTCTGACTTATATGTTTTTCTTACCCCGGTTTTTGCATTAAATAAATATCTGGACACTTTCCAATATTTATCGTCTTCGTCTTTATAAAAATAATCGTCTTCCGTTCCGCTCTCTTCTATATGAACAAGAAAATTTCCGTTGCCGAAATAAGTTGCTTCTATTCCGTTGCCTGTCGTAGAAGAGGAAGTATCGTATGAAAATATTCCGGAAGCTACCGGTTCAATCACTAAATCGCTCTTTTCGGTATAACTATTCAAAGATATGATTCTTGTGCCTTTTGTCTGACCGCTTGTAAAGTTATTTACTATCGCGTATCCGTCGTAACCTTCGACGTCCGATATTTTCGAGGTGGATACTTCGATTCTGCCAACCATATTTCCGTTTGCCGCAAAAACAAAAAACTTGCTCGAAGATATCGAAGAAAGAGTCGTTCCGAAATGCAAATTATAAGTAGCGGTTGAAGCTGTCGTTATAAAATAATTTTTTGAAACGGGACAGCAGAAAGTAGTTATCGATTGCGTCAATTTGTCAGCAATATACAAAGGTCGGTCGTACCCGTACAACCACTTCTCCCCTTCAAAATCATATACTAAAATTTTTGAGTCGCTTGTTAAAATAAATATATTGCCGTAATAAACTTGAAGTTGAACGATTTCAAAGTCTACGTCTTTAAAATAAACGTCTTCCCCGCCACGCCTTATGAGATTAAGTCTTGCATAGTCCGACGAAACGGCGTCCTTTGTGACCACAAAACAGTCTATAGCTTCTATATAACCGTATTCCGTACTTTTATGAACGCTCGAGTCGCCGTTATAGCCATAGCAAAACTTATAACCGCCAGGCAAATTGTTGAGCAATTCCGCTTTTGTAAACTCTCCGACGCTCGTTCTGTTGACGTATACGCTAAGAAGCGATTCTTGCTTATCTTTGTTGCACGCAAACA
>CAMGKS010000141.1 GCA_946056785.1 uncultured Clostridia bacterium | reverse complement strand
ATTGTTAAACGCTGCCAAACAAAAAAAACGTTTCACACTAACGGTAAAAACGTTTTAAATTCATTAAATTTTATTGCGTTATTGCAAAAATTTAACTTAAAATCAAATTCACGCTCAATCACACGTAGAAAACAATAATTGTTTCAATAAATAAAAAAAGTTTATTTATAAATTTCATTTACGTTTGATTGCAAACCTTCAATGCCTTGTTTAAATTTAAACAGAGTCGAGCTTATCGAAGTCAAACCGATTAAAATTTACACTGTCCGCACGAAAATCATTTGGTCTGATTTTTAAGCGAAGATTTGTAATTGTTCGCCCACTGTTTCATCTCTTCTGCATGTTTATTTGCAAATTCACTATAATCGGCGCCGCCTATTAAACGTGCTATTTCCGGAATAGGGTCAGATAGCGGCGTCAACTTTGTATAAGTTTTTCCGTTGTCAACGTATTTTTCAATCTTAAAATGCGTATCGGACATGGATGCAAGCTGAGGAAGATGCGTAACAGCCAATACTTGTTTTTCACGAGAAATATTACAAAGCTTCTGAGCAACAACCTCGGCAATATGCCCCGATATTCCCGTATCTATTTCATCAAACACCATAGTTTGAATTCCATCGATTTTAGAAACGATGTTTTTTAAAGCAAGCATAAACCTTGACATCTCGCCACCGGATATTATTTTTTGAAGAGGTTTTAAAGGTTCGCCAACGTTAGGAGAAATCAAAAATTCAACAATGTCCGCTCCGGTTTCCGTAGCACTCTCAACAGGGTTTTCAACTTCTGCAAAATTTACAGCAAAGGTTGTTCCGGTCATTCCTAAATCGTTAAGTTCGGAAATAATTTTACTTTCAAAAACTTTTGCCGCCTCTTTTCTTTTTGCCGTAAGCACGGATAACTGTCCTGAAAAAATCTTCAATTTTTTTTCAAATTCAGCTTTAAGATTTTCGACAGTTTCGTCCGCATTGTCAAGCTCGTCAAATTCTTTTGAAGCATTATCAAGAAACTTTTGCATAGCCAAAAAACTTCCGCCGTATTTTCTGAATAACGTCCTTATTGTTTCGAGCCTTTCTTCGATGCGTTCCGATTCAAAATTGTCAAAATTCAAAGCGTCGTTTAAATTTTCAATCTCTTCCGAAATGTCTTTAATTTCAATTCTTGCATCCTCGAGTCGGTTAATAAGAGCCTCACATTTTTTCTCATATTGAGAAATTTGCCCTAAACTTTTGCCTGCGTCTTTTAACTGCGTAACGGCGCCGTTTGCCCCGTCGATAGCGTCAATGGCGACTAAATATGCGTCTTTAAGTTTTTGAGCGTTTCTGATGATTTTTCTTTTTTCAATCAATTCATCTTCTTCGTTTTCATATACAGCCGCTTTTTTGATTTCGTCAATCTGATATTTTAAAATATCTTTACGGCGGAAACGCTCCTCGCTGTCGCCAAACCTGTTAAGTTCTCTTTTTATTTTTGAAAACCTACAATAAGTTTCTTTTACCAACTGCAGAGCTTCAAATATTTCTTCACCGCCAAAACTATCCAAAAGCGATAAATGCGAATTTACGTTTAAAAGAGATTGATGCTCGTGTTGACCGTGAATATCGCATAGCATTTTAGACAATCCGCAAAGCACGCCGAGGGTAACGATTTTTCCGTTTATTCTACACTCATTTTTGCCTTCCAAAGACATTTTTCTTTTTAAAATCAAAACGTCGTCGACGTCGATGCCTATATCGCTTAAATATTTTTCGATATTACCGTTTACGTAATCGGAAAAAACGACTTCGACAACTGCAAAGTCGCTTCCGTGTCTGATAAGCGATTTGTCCGCTCTTTCGCCCAATACGAAATTGAGCGAATCGATTATAATCGATTTGCCGGCTCCCGTCTCGCCGCTTAAAACGTTAAGTCCGTTATAAAAATTCAACGATAATTTTTCTATTAACGCTATATTTTCGATGTTTAATTCGCTTATCATCAGTTTTTCAATAATGCCTCAAATTTTTCAATTACAGCGTCGGTTTTGTTTTTATCGGCAACCACAACGATTATAGTATCATCGCCGGCTACCGCACCTAAAACGTCTTCATAACAAAGTTTATCAATAAGTGCCGCTGCGGAATTAGCCGTTCCGCTTTCGGTTTTAACCACAATTATATTTTCACTTGCTTCAATGGAAACAACTGAACTCTTGAACAGCTTATGGTATCTTTCGGAATTATCATCTTCAGAAATTTTTTGAGATACGTACCTATATCCTTTACCGTCGCTGGATAAAGTTTTTATAATTCCCATATCCCTTATATCTCTGGAAACGGTTGCCTGTGTAACCAAAAAGCCTTCTTCGTTTAGCTTTTCGACAAGTTCTTCTTGTCTGTCTATCTCATATTTGGAAATGATTTCCAAAATTTTTAGTTGTCGTTGTGAACGAGCCATATCAGTCTTTAGTAACCCCCCACCTATTCATTTTTGATAACAATCTTTTATAAAATCCATTGCCGGACGCACTGAAAAATTTTGCACGTACGTCAGATTTGTATATTTCAATCTCTTTTAAAGAATCGATCTCCTGCACCATATTGCCGTCAACAACAAGTCCCATTTGGTCATACGCTTTAAGTCCGCTAAGTTTTACCACGCTGTCGGAGGAGATAACGATAGGACGAGAATGAAGCGTATGCGGACATACGGGAATAACCGTCATAGCGTTTAAATCGGGAGACAAAATCGGTCCGCCGGCAGAAAGAGAATATGCCGTCGAACCTGTCGGCGTACATACAATAATGCCGTCAGAGCGGTATTCATCTAAAAATTCCTCATCGACAGAAGCTACCAAATATATCGGACGAGTCCCTAACGATTTAACCACTACGTCGTTTAATGATGAATAAATATTGCCGTCGACTTTGACGTTAAGCATCATGCGCTCTTTAATGTTTCTTGCTTTCAAAACTTCTAACGTTTCGTTGAACGTGGCGTTTTGTTCAAGTTCCGATAAAAATCCTAAATTGCCTACGTTTATGCCAAGTATCGGAATTCCGAACCGTGATGTGTGTCTTACAGCTTCAAGAACAGTACCGTCGCCGCCGAAAACTATCAGAGCGTCATAATCGTTTTCGATTTTTAAATCGGTTGTAATGCAGCAATCAATTTTTTCGTCGGCAAAACGTTCGGAAAATTCCAAACATTTTTCTTTGACAAAGGAATCGTTATTTCTGTTATATAATGCTACTTTCATTGATTGTCACATCCGAATTAAACACGTTACGTTTACTATAAACTATTATGAAAATTTTTTCAAGTCCTTTTCAAAAATTATGCAAAAAATTTTATATGGTTTACTTATCAACTAATTATCGCTACAGAATACTAGT
>CAMGKS010000140.1 GCA_946056785.1 uncultured Clostridia bacterium | reverse complement strand
GCGGGAGGCGGGAATGCGCATTCACGGCGATTTCGGCCTGAATATTTTCAATTCCCATAAAAATTCAATTTAACAATAAACCGAAAAAATAAATAAAAGGCCGCTTTTTAGCGGCCATTATTGTTATTAAAATAATTGCGTTATAAATTATTGTGACACAAATAATTTCGTTATAAATAATTGCGTTATAAATAATTTCGTCATAAATTATTGCGACATAAATAGTCGACTATCAATATTTACGTCATTAATTCGCCCTTAGAGCTACCACCGGGTCTTTTTTAGAAGCTATGATTGCAGGAATGAAACCGGAGATGACGGTTAACGCGATACTTAAAAGGACAAGCAATACGCCGTGAAGAGGTGAGAGTTTGGCTATGTTTTCGACTAAACCGCCCGCAAGTTTTGTAATTATGGCATTGATAGGGAAGTTCAATATTGCCGCCACGCATACGCCGAAAATACCGCTGGAAGCCCCTATTATTATAGTTTCGGCATTGAACACGTTAGATATATCGATTTTTCTTGCTCCTAAACTTCTCAGCACTCCTATTTCTTTCGTCCTTTCGAGAACCGAAATATACGTTATGATTGCAATCATTATCGATGAGACAAAAAGCGAAATTGCGGCAAATGCGATAAGAACGTATGATACGATATCGATCATTTCCGACATGCTGTCCGTAATTGTCGAGGCAAGGTCGGTATAATGTATCTGGTCTTTTTCGGCTTTATCTTCGTTGTATTTGTCAAGATATGCAAGAATCTGTTTTTTGGCTTCGTACGACGACGGATATATCGAAATCGAACTCGGCATTGTTGATGCGCCGATTTCCGAAATTCTTGTTGCATAGTCAGGGCAGATGACGGAAAGTATAGTACTTTTGTCTATGCTGATAAAGTCGGACATAACGTCGCAGAGAGCGGTTACGGCTTGCTCGGTAGAACCTTTATTAATTTTGATTTTTTCAAACATCATTTCAAAATTAAGGTTCGGGTCGTCTTTTATTGCGTCATACTGCTCTTGCGTCATTAAGCCGTAGAGATATATCATTTTGGCGACGGTGGAAAGCGGCACGTCAGATTGAGTTAACATTTTGTCGAATTCTGAGAAATCGAATTTGAATTCGTTTTTAGACGGGTCCATTAAGTCTGTGAAATTGTCCGTCTGGTCGGCAACGATTGCAGAGTCTGCCGATTTTTCCAATACGTAATCTGTAAGGCTTGAAAGATAGCCGATTCCGCCGTTAAAGAAACTTATATCTTTATTTTGCTTGTTTCTTATGACGCCGACGATCTTGATAAAATCACCGCTTGCATTGTTGTAGGCATATTCGTAATCTGCTTGTGCCATTTCGACGTAATAGCCGTCTTCCGCCGTTTTTGTATAATAATCGTCGTTTAAAACAAGTCGGAATTTAAGTTTTTCGTTTCCGTCCGTCGAAATTAAATCTGAAAAGTTAATATTGCTATATTTCACAGTGCCGTCTTCGTTTGTTCCGATTGCCGTAGGCGTTATGCCGATAGCCTTCAGAACGTCTGCTTTTATGCGGTTGTTTGAATCGACGACGAGCACTGCTTCGAATTTGTTTTCGGGATAACGTCCGTTTATTATATCGTAATAATCTTGTACGAAATTGTCGTTTAAAAGTTCCTGCCACCAGATTTGTTTTTCTTCCGAATAGTTGTCGACAAGTTTATAACCTCCTGACGACGATTTTGCTATCAAATGCATTTCTACAAGGCGTTTATACGATACGCTTGCCGCCCAGTCGGGGTTTTGTTCTTCCATAGCCTTAACGTAGTCTACGTATTCGGTCGTAATTCTGTTGGTAAAGATACTCACTCCGCCCATTTCGTCACTCGGGTCGTAAGGAACTAATTTATTGTCGGACGGATAAGAACCTTCTTTGATTGTGGCATTTTGTGCCGCTTCCATATCGAAAGAAAAGCCTATTTCGCTGATAGTAACAGGGAAACTGCTGAGAGTCGACTGTTCCATATCCTGCATATAAAGTGTGAAGCCGTTTGAAATTGAAAGCACTAAGGCTATTCCGATAATGCCTATGCTGCCGGCAAATATGGTAAGGAAGGTACGCAGTTTTTTTGTTATTAAATTTCTTGCACTGAGTGAAAGGGCAGTGAAGAAATTCATCGACGATTTCTTTTTGCGAACTCTTTTACGCTTGCCTGATTTATCGTCTCGGTTTTCTCGGTCGTTTTGTTCGACCGTAATATGCTCGTTGCGGTCATTGCTTGTCTGTTTTGTCGGGTTTTCGTCGGTGTTTATCGTTTCGCTTTCGTTGTAATCGGCTTTGATTTCGACAATTCTTTCATCGGCTATTTCTTCGGCTGTAGGCGGATTTGAATCCGACAAAATTTCTCCGTCTAAAAGGCGGATTATTCTTGTAGAATACTCTTTAGCAAGTTCGGCGTTATGCGTAACCATGATAACGAGTTTTTCGGCGGACAATTCTTTTAATATGTCCATAATCTGCACGCTTGTCACGCTGTCGAGAGCCCCCGTAGGCTCGTCGGCTAAAATTATATCGGGATTGTTTACAATAGCTCTTGCAATGGCTACTCGCTGCATTTGACCGCCCGACATCTGAGTAGGCTTTTTATTTATCTGTTCTTTTAAACCGACTCTTTCAAGAGCGTTTATTGCAAGCTGTCTTTTTTCTTTTCTGTTTACGCCTGAAATTGTAAGTGCAAGTTCAACGTTTGCAAGCACGGTAAGATGCGGAATAAGATTGTAACTTTGAAAAATAAATCCGATTTTCTGATTGCGGTAGGTGTCCCAGTCGCGTGATTTATAGTCTTTTGTAGACGTTCCGTTGATAATCAAGTCACCGTCGGTGTAGCTGTCTAAGCCGCCTATGATATTCAAAGTCGTTGTTTTTCCGCAACCGGACGGCCCCAATATGGAGGCGAATTCGTTTTTACGAAAAGTCAAATCGATGCCTTTTAAGGCATGTACACAGTTGTCTTGCAAAAGATAGTCTTTTGTAATATTTTTTAATTTCAGCATTTTCCACCTGCCAAGAGTTTGTTGAAGATTTGATAATTTATCTGCATGAAATCGAGTTTTAATGAATATAACAAAAAATCGGCATAACGTATTAAAGATTTTGCATGATTTAAAATGATTTCGACAAGTCGTTAAACTGCGAATGGTTTTACGTTTCGTAAACGCATATCTTAGAAACGTCAATGAAGAAATATTTATATCGTGCAATACGTCGGGCAATTTCAATATGATAATTAACGTTAAATTGATAAGTAATTATAATATTAAAAAAATTGCATGTCAATTAATCTGTTTTCCGTTAAAATTCTTAATCTGAATATTTTCGTTATAAGATTATATTTATATATCGGTATCAATACTAATAT
>CAMGKS010000139.1 GCA_946056785.1 uncultured Clostridia bacterium | reverse complement strand
AAGAACGGGTTTGTATGCCTATCTTTTTCCGAAGAAAAACGGCGGCGATTTCATTTTGCGTATCGAAGATACCGACCAGGAAAGATACGTTGACGGAGCGGTAGAACTGATTTACCGCACTCTTGAAAAAGCCGGCATCGTTTATGACGAAGGTCCCGATAAAGATAAAGGTTACGGACCTTACGTTCAGAGTGAAAGGAAGGGACTTTATGCAAAGTATGCAAAAGAGTTGGTGGACAAAAAAGCCGCTTATTATTGTTTTTGCGATGAAGAAAGATTGAGTTCGCTTGCCACGGATAAAGGTTTTAAAAAATACGATAAGCATTGCCTTTCTCTATCCGACGAGGAGATACAAAAAAGACTTGACAGAGGCGATCCTTACGTTATAAGGTTGAACGTTCCGCATAGCGGCGAAGGCGTTTACGAAGATATGGTATACGGTAAAGTTGCCGTTAAGTATGAAGATATGGACGACTGCATTCTGTTGAAATCGGACGGTATGCCGACTTACAATTTCGCTAACGTTGTCGACGACCATCTGATGAACGTTACGCACGTTATAAGGGGCAACGAGTATTTGTCAAGTACGCCTATGTACAATCTTATTTACGACGGATTCGGTTGGCAAAGACCTAAGTATATGCATCTTGCACCGATTATGAAAGACGAAACCAGAAAGTTGTCAAAGCGTTACGGCGACGCAAATTTTGAAGATTTTATTGCAAAAGGTTTTTTGCCTGAGGCAATCGTAAACTACGTCGCACTTTTAGGTTGGTGCCCTAAAGATAACCGAGAAAAGATGACTATGTCGGAAATGATCGAAGCCTTTGACGTGTCGGGTATTTCGATTTCGTCAAGTATTTTCGACGAAACCAAGATGAGATGGCTCAACGGCGAGTATATAAAAGAATTGACCGACGAGAAGTTTTATGAACTCTCTAAACCGTATTTCGATAAAAGCACGGCGACGGCATACGATTATAAACTTATCGCCCCGTTACTTAAAACGAGAGTCGACGTTTTGTCGGACGTTATAGACAAGGTGGCGTTCTTATCCGATTTTAAAGCATTTGACAAAGAAATGTTTTTAAACAAAAAAAACAAAGTCGATTTTCCTCTTGCCGTAAGAGCTTTGGAAATTGCTCACGACGCACTTAAAGACCTCAACGTCTGGGATATGGAAAACATAAAAGAGAGCCTTGCAACGGCGGCGGTCGAAAACGAAATAAAAAACGGACAGGTGCTTTGTTGTTTAAGATTGGGAATAACGGGCGTTGCCGTAACTCCGGGAGGGGCATACGAAATAGCTGAAATATTGGGTAAAGAAGAGACTTTAAGCCGAATCGAGTTTTCGATAAATTTGCTTTCCGATAAAGTTTAAACGTTAAGATTCGGCATAACGCTTAAACCGGATATGTGAGGAAAGAAAATCGTTAAACTTAAACGTACAAAGTTTTGCAATTAATTTAAGAAGTCGTAAGGCGTTTAAGTTCAACGGAAAACATAAAAATTGTAAACGGTGGATTTATGATAAACGAGAGATTTAAAAGAAAATACGGATTTTTATTTTTAGTGATTATAGCGGCACTTTTAATTGCCGTATTTTGTCCCGTCGTAAACGTAGCTCAGGCAAAAAGCCTGACAGATTCCGACCTTTCCGCCGAAATGAAAACAAGCCAGTGGTATTATGACGAAAACTATTTCGACATAGCTTTTGCCAGGGCGTATTTTGAAAATTTTCAACCTATCGACAAACCGATATTTATCGGCGTTATCGATACGGGCATAAATTACAATCACGAGATATTCAAAAAAACGTTGCTGTGGATTGACGACGACGGAGTGCGAAAGCCCGTAGGTTACAATTCAGGCGACTCCACCAAAAGAGAAACCATAAGCGACAATGCGGCTGATTATCACGGCACTCACGTAGCCGGCATAATTTCGGCTTTGATACTTGAAATGGGGCTTGAAGATTCCGTCAAGATTATTCCTGTCAGAGCGGTAAACAGTTCCAATCAATTTACGTCTACAGCCGTAGCCGACGCCATAAGGTGGCTTTGCGGCGAAAACGATTTGGAAAGTCGCCTAGGATATAAACTCGAGTGCTCGGTGATCAATATGTCGCTTTCCATTATGAAATCTGCTATAACGGCGTCGAGCAGTTGGAACAATCTCACGAAACTGCAAAACGCAATCAACGATTATTCCGATCAAACGATTTTCGTGGCGGCGGCGGGAAACAACGGAAAGGATACGGCAAGCGATTATTCATATCCGGCCTATATCCCGGAAGTTATTTCCGTCATGAATTACGACAACTCAATCGACAGAGCAAATTTAAACGACGGTTCAAATTACGGCGATTATGACCTTGCCGCTCCGGGAACGAATATTTATTCGGCTACAGAAGGCACGAATGAGTACGCTCCAAAAACGGGAACGTCGATGTCGGCTCCTTTTGTCAGCGTTGTCGCCGCCGCATTGAAATTGCGATATATCGATGAAACTGCCAGCAGATTGACTCTTATGCTGCGTAACCACGAATCTAACGTTACCATGAAAAAGGGCGGATATCTTATAAAGGGTATAGATTTTAAGAGCGTTTTATCAACGGACTTTCTTGCGGACGACGACTATAAATATATAACTCCGTCAAAAATTACCGTCAAACTCGTCAGTAGCGAATCGACTTTAAAACAAAATATGCGTGACAGAAAAAACGTTGAATTTTTGGCAACCATAATTCCTGCAGATTCGCATAATCCGAAATATGACAGCGAAATAGTTTGGGCTGTTGAAAGGACAAACGGAGACGGCAGTACTTATACCGAACGGATTAAGGGCGGCAGAGAATTTGTTTTCGATTCTAAATTCAACGGCACGGTGAATAAAGTTTGGGCGGAACTTAAAGTCGGCGATGAAACGATCGTCTCAGAAGCTACCGAGATAACAATCGAATATGCTCCGTATGATTTTTCGAAAATAAGGATAGTTCCGATTGAATGGATAAGCAAAGAAGAAAACGGCGACGTTCCGTGTTATCTTGGAACGCCGATCGAGCTTTCTTTTACCGATATCGAATATTGCGATAAAACGGTTGAAATCAAATGGTTCGTAGACGGCGAGATGGTATATAAAGGAAACAACGGTTCGACGTTTACTTATAGGCCTACAACAATGGGCAAACATACGGTTGCGGCAAAAATCGACGGTTACGTTGTTGAAGAAATTTTCATCGACGTGAAGATGCCGCTTGCGGTCGGCTTCGGAATTTTCGGTTTGGAAGTTGCGGCGGGAATCGTTTTTGCGATTGTGCTTGCGCTTGCAATAAAAGCAAAGCCGCAGCGCGAGAGAGTTAAAGCGGAGGATACCGACGGCTTATCCGTAACGATTTCAGAGGAAGCTAAAATCGATGAAAAAACAGATTCGACGGAAACAGA
>CAMGKS010000138.1 GCA_946056785.1 uncultured Clostridia bacterium | reverse complement strand
TTGCCGAAAGCGTATTGTCCTATCGTTTTTACGTTTTTGCCGATTACGATTTCACTTGCCTGACTCTCATAAAACGCATAATCGCTTATCTCTATCAACGTATCCGCTATCAACGTATCCGCTATCAACGTATCCGCTATCAACGTATCCGCAAGATTAATAACACCGGTTTTGGCTTTAGGAACAAATAATAAATTCGTCCACTCGGCGTTATATACAAGCCCGTCATTGCTTGAAAAATATTTTCCCTTAGTCTTAATTCCGTTTACGTCTGTAACGGAATATGATTTTGCATTAAGTTTTTCAAAATTTATCGTTGTCAACGTGTTAAGCAATTTCTGCGCATCTTTCTCCGCGTCGGGAGTCAATAAAACCGTCGTCTTAGCCTTATTATAAATTAAGCCGTCAAAGGCATAGTACGTCACGTTGTCGCCGTCAAAAGAATAGGCGGTTATGCCCGTGCATTTTTCAAACATTGACTCGCTTAACGTCGTCAATTCTTTTGGAAGAACAACTTCGCCGGAAACGTCGGACGGAACAAAAAGTATCAGTTTTTTATCTTTTGATACAACTATACCCGACGCAAGTAGATTTAAATTGACGTTGCCCGACGTGTTCAGCGTATCGAGTCCGTCAAAAATTCCTTCACCGAAATACAGAGCGTCATCGTTTAAAACAAGGTTTTTTACTCCTGAAAAATCAAATGCGTTTTTGCAAATTTCCTTTACGCCGTCCGGCAAAGTCAAAGTCTTATCGCCCTCGCTGCCGCTTAACGTATTCTTGACAAGAACGCAAATTAAACTTTCTTTGTTTTTATCGTAAACTACGCCGTTCTCGACCGTATAATTTGAACCGAGATTAAGGTTCACAAGATTGTCGCATCCGCTGAAAGAGCCTTGAAAGCCTTGAATACGCCTGTCTATAACAACGTCTCCGTCTTTTATTTCGCCGTATTTTAAAGCAAGCTCAACGCCGTCTCCGTTAAAAGTTATATCCGTTAAAGTTTTACAGCCGTTGAAAAGATAATTTGTTACGATTTCATCGTTGCCCTTTAAATTTACTACAACTTCTTTAAGCGTTGACGGAAGATAATAAGCATTCGTTTTAGTGCCGTTGAATTGCTCGGTCAACACTCCGCCAGAATATTCGGTTTTTCCAAACAAATTTCCAAATTGAAAATCTACGTTAGGTATGGAAAGTTTGACAAGATTTCTAATTCCGGATAAAGCAAAATCGGATATTCCTGCGACTTTCCCCAAATCGACTTCTTCAACGGCAATATTGCTAAAAGCTCCGAATGCAATCGTACAACTTTTACTTAACGTAATGCGCTTTAACGACTTAGGGATATAAAACGTTCCATAATTTGACGCAGAATAATTTTGCGTGACAAATTCCGTATCGCCTGCCGATGAAGAATAATCTGTATCCCCGAAAAGATATCCCAACACCCCGTAAGTTCCTGTCGCTCCGTTGCTTTTACCGATAAAAGGAAGCGTCAAAGATTGAAGAGAAACCGCGCCATAAAGACAGCCAAATGCGCATTCGCTTATTTCGTCGTCTATTTCAAATTCATTGCCGATTGACTTTGCGGCGACTAAAACAAGTTTATTCTTTTTGCCGTCTTTTAGAGAATACAAAGCGTTGTTTTCTACAACGTATTTATCGTTTAACGGCATGGTTACTACGGCTAAATTCTTTGCGCCGTAAAGCGCCTTTTCGTTGATATAAATAAGTCCCGCAGGAAGTTCTAATTCTTTAAGAGCGTTGAGCCCGTTTAAAAAATCGGTATATATGCCCAAAGTTCCGTTTCTTAATGAGATTTTTGTTGCCAACTTATCCGAAACAGAAATTGCCCAATTATCGATATAATTTACGCCGTTTAACGTATCATACAAAATATTCGTACCGCTAAATGCGTCATATCCTATTGTCGAGACGCTGTCGGGTAAATTGACCTTTTCAAGATTTACGCAATTTTTAAACGCCTCGTCGCCTATTGTCGTTATGCCGGCAGGGATTTTTATGCTTGTTATATTTGCATTATCTTTAAAAGCTCCGTTTGCAATTTTAACAACTTTTACGCCGTTTCTTTCAGACGGTATAACAATGCTTTTATCGTCACAACCCGTAGCCAACCCTGTTACGGTATACAATCCGCCTTCCAAAGCATAATTAAGCATAACCGTTACGTCGTTTGTCGGAATTTCAGACGGTTTTATCGAACTGAATTTAAAGTTGTAAACCGCACCCGAATCGGTTACCAAAACAAGCAAATTGTTTGACAACATACCCTTTACGTAGATCTTATCGTTTTTATACAGAGTGAAATCTTGCTTTCCGTCAAAATAATACGTGCCGCTACCCGAATACGGAAAATCGAACTCTCCGTCCACCGTTATCGCATATTTGTCATCGACTATTTCCAAAACGACTTTCTCGGACATATCGCCCGAAATGATAAGATAATATTTACCGTTAGTAAGATATTCCTTTTTGTCCGGTATTAAAAATACGCAAAGCAACGTAATCAAAAGCACGACCGCCAATACGGACGCCACGCTGATTATGATTATCAATTTTTTCTTCTTATCCATTTAAACCTCATTGCAACCGATTATGAATATTAATTGAAAGGACGGCTATTGAACGAAAACCGTTCATTCACGTCAATTACAATTTAAACGGCTTTCCGATCCGTCCGACTATCGACGATTTTGTTTTTTTATAAGTCCGTTTAAAATTAAAGCACTGTCGGTAGTTTAACTGTTGTTTAATCGATTATATCATCAATTTGATTTTAAGTCTATCCGTACAGACAATATACGCCTGCAATCAAAATATATTAAATAAGTGGCAAATACGTTGCCACTTAAATAATAATACAATTTTTCGTTTTTTGCGCTGCTAATATAAGGTAAATTTAACCTTGATATTTTGCAAGAATGCCTGGAATATCGTCCGGAACAAGTTTGCCGTAAACGTCTTCGTTTACAGTAAGAACCGGAGCAAGACCGCAACAACCGATACAACGGGTAGCTTCAAGCGAATACATACCGTCATGAGACGTACCGCCTGCGTCAAGTTTCAACTCTCTTTCAAGACGAGACAATATATCTCCCGAACCTTTAACGTAACAAGCAGTACCGAGACAAACTGCAACTGCATATTTACCGGTAGGATTCAATTTAAACTGAGAATAAAAAGTTGAAACACCGAAAATCTCTTCAAGAGGAACGTTAAGTTCTTCCGAAACGATTTTCTGGACTTCGATAGGCAAATAGCCGTAAATACCTTGCGCAGCTTGAAGTGCAGGCATAAGGTTTCCGTCCATATTCTTAATTTCTGCTAACTTTTCTCTTAATTCTTTCTCTTGTTGTTTAGTACCGGTAAAATCAACCGTTGTAAGTTTAACTTTTGACATAAATTCCTCCTTAGAGAACATGTGTTTATTTCCACATGCAATTATATCATAATGATTTGCATTTGAAAAGTCAAAATCAAAATTTTTGCAAAATATTA
>CAMGKS010000137.1 GCA_946056785.1 uncultured Clostridia bacterium | reverse complement strand
AGTCTTTCGGCATTTTTTACGAATAATTTCAATTTAAGCTTTTTACGACGCAATATATACCTTTCAATATTATTTATCAATCGGTTTCATTGTCGGGAAAAGCAATACGTCACGGATGGAAGCGCTGTCCGTCAAAAGCATAACAAGTCTGTCAATGCCTATTCCTAAACCGCCTGTAGGAGGAAGCCCGTATTCAAGGGCGTTGACAAAATCGTCGTTCATAACCTGCGCTTCATCGTCACCCTTTTCACGTTGTGCCATTTGCTTTTCAAATCTTTCTTTCTGGTCGATAGGGTCGTTAAGTTCGCTGAATGCGTTGCCCATTTCTCTTGCCGTCATAAAGACTTCGAATCTTTCGGTAAGACGTTTGTCTGTCGGCTTCTTTTTTGCAAGCGGAGAGATTTCAACGGGATAATCGTAAATAAAGGTAGGTTGAATAAGTTTTTCTTCAACTTTTTGGTCGAAAACTTCTGCCAAAGCCTTGCCCCATGAAACGTCGCTTTCCAATTCAACGCCAATCGCCTTGGCCTTTTCAACGAGTTGTGAAAGCTCATCCTTTTCAAAATCTAATCCGGTGAATTCCTTTACGGCTTCGCACATAGTCATTCTCTTCCAAGGAGCTTTAAGCGAAAGCGGCGTTCCCTGATAGCTTATTTCCGTCGTACCGCAAACTTTCATTGCACAGTGGATAAATATCTTTTCGCATATATCCATCATATCGTGATAATCTTGATATGCCGAATAAAGCTCTACGGTGGTAAATTCAGGGTTGTGTTTTGTATCCATGCCCTCGTTGCGGAAAAGTCTGCCCATCTCGTATACTTTCTCAAAACCGCCTACAACAAGCATTTTTAAATAAAGTTCAGGAGCTATACGCATGTACATATCAAGGTCAAGCGTATTGTGATGCGTGACGAAAGGTCTTGCGTTAGCACCGCCCGGAAGAGTATTCAAAATAGGCGTTTCGACCTCGAGATACCCTTCTCCGTCAAGCACTTCTCTGACTGCTGACACAATCTTAGACCTTTTTATGAACGTCTCTTTAACTTCGGGATTAGCAATCAAATCGACGTAACGTTTTCTGTAACGCAAATCGTTGTCTTTAAGTCCGTGATACTTTTCCGGCAAAGGCAACAAAGATTTTGAAAGCAAAACGCTTTTGGAAACTTTAACGGACGTTTCTCCCGTATGCGTAACGAAAATTTCGCCTTCTATACCTATTATATCGCCTATATCGTATTTTTTAAATTCGGCATAATTTTCTTCGCCTTGAACGTCTCTTGAAAAATATCCCTGAATTTTGCCGAAACCGTCCATAACGTGTCCGAAACTTGCCTTGCCCATAATACGTTTCGCCATAAGTCTGCCTGCCAATTTGACCTGCTTTCCTTCGTATGCCGAAACGTCGTTTAATATATCTGTCGTTACGTTCGTTCTGTCGTAACGTACGATTTCAAACGGATCTTTGCCGTTTGCTACAAGTTCGTTTAATTTATTTCTTCTGACTTTTGCAAGCTCGAATTCCTGAGCTTCCGTCATTTCCTTTTGTTCGTCCATATAACCCCGTTATTTGATTTCTTTTATTTCGTATTCAACCACGCTGCCGTTAGGCGTAGTTACCTCTGCTTTATCGCCCTTTCTTTTGCCCAAAAGAGCAATGGCAAGCGGCGATTCGTTACTTATTTTTCCGCTCGATATATCGGCCTCTGTAGTACCGACGATTGTATATTCCTCTTCATCGCCGAATTCGACGTCGAGAACTTTAACCGTACTTCCGATTGAAACGGCGTTTTTATCTGCCGATTCCTCGATGATTACCGCATGTAAAACTTTTTCTTCGAGTTCTCTTATTTCCTGTTCCAAAAAACCTTGCTCTTCTTTTGCCGCCGCATATTCTGCGTTCTCGGACAAATCGCCGAGTTCTCTGGCAAATTTTATTTTAGCTGCAACCTCCAATCTTTTGTTGCTTTTAAGGTCTTCCAATCTGGTCTTTAATTCTTCAAGCCCCGATTTTGTTACGTAAACTTCTTTCATTTTTTATCTCCTTACGGAATATTTTATTCTTCGCTTTGCGACGTTTGTTCTGTTTCTTCGATTTCGTTTTGACTTTCGGTAGGCTTTGCCGAAAGTTCTTCATATTCTTTTTTAGCTTTGTCTTTCAATGCATCGTCTGCCTGAACGTTCTCAATTTTCATTGAGCTTATTTTAAAATCGATTGCATAGAACTTATATCCGAGCGTTTTATAAAAAGCGTCTTCTATAAGGCACTTCAAATAAACGCTTGTCTCCTGAACGTTGCCGCTTGTGATTTTTATTGCGACTTTAAGTTTAACTCCGTATTCGGTGAGAATGAGACTGATTTTCTGACACTTCACGCCTTCAACCGTTTTGACGTTTTTTCTCACCATCTTTTTTACAACAGACGCACTCAGCTTAGTGCTGCTTAATTTATTGCTGTTGATAACTATTTCCCTTACGGCGTCGCTGTCACTGAACGTATAGCATAAAGCTCCGACAGACATACCGACGTAAATAACGCCGAGTGCCGTAAACAAGCCTTTGACTAAATCGTTGTTAAGCACTTCCGGTTTAATACCGTTAAAAATTGTAATAAGCAAAACAATAATGAAAATGATGCCTATAAGCATGCTTGCTACAGATAAAACCTTATCAAAGATTTTTTTTCTCATATCCGCCTCCTGATTGTGCCATTTACTATATCGCAAAGTTAATCAATCGTCAAGAACAAAAATTATCTTTTTGTGACAACTTTGGTATTGTTTTGCAGCACAAGGGTATAAAAAAAATGAGTTATTATCTCATAACTTGCTGTATTATATCAAAATTTTTCTTAAAAAGCAATATAAAACATAATTTTTTGAATAATTTTCAGCTAACCTAAAAAAACTAAAACTATGACAAAGACAAAAAATATTTTTTCCGCATCAATCTTAATCTTGCTTATCGTTTGTAGCGTAGCGTCTTTAACGTTTATAAGCGTAGGCATTGCAAAAGCAGACGGTGAAATTTTCGATTTGATTACGCCTGCTCTCATCAAGTTTTATGAAACCGATTTCAACCCCGACTGCCCCGTAACGAGCTTAACGGCTGATAAAAGAGAAATATTGACAAAAAAACTTCAGATAAGTTCAAACAAACTGAACGCTCTTTTAATTTTGCAAGACGTTGCGGCATTAAACGGCAAACAGGTAAGCCTTGAAAAACTTAACGGAATGAACTTAAAAGAATTATTCCAATTCGGTAAAAACAATTTTGAAACCTATGTAAACGCTTTACCAAAAGACCGACAGGAAAAAATCATCGCAGATTTTAAATTGTTAGGGCTAACCTTTAAAGACGTACTCAGCCGTATCATGGATATCAGCAAAAAATAAGTCGACGACTAAAAACGGTTCGTTAAATTTATTTAAATAGTTTATTGAAAATTTAGCTTATTAAAACTTGCAACCGTATTAAATCGTAAGGTTAATAACCTTTACGGTCGGTCGATTGGTTAAACATAGTATCA
>CAMGKS010000136.1 GCA_946056785.1 uncultured Clostridia bacterium | reverse complement strand
GCATACGATGTAAAGGCAGGTGTTTTTGATTTTTATTAATTTTAAGACCAATTGTACGGACTATAAAGATGTACAAATTATAAAGTCGCAAATATTAACAATAAATAGGCATAAATAAGACAAGCATGATTAAATCTGTCAGATTTTCACAAGTTGCTATAATCTGCAAAGCTATCGGCATTTCGGCTCTTTTTTTGTCATTATAAAAAGTAGAGTATATAATGCAGAATATATGCAAATTACGTTTTACTTATGACACTTTTAAATTGAGTTTGCAAAATGGTTTTTTAAGCCGTTGACTGAGCGATAAAAAGCCGCTATAATTTTTAATTGAGGTGGCGAGTTTGAATTTTGTTTGTAAACGTTTTGACGAGTTGACGGGAAAAGAACTGTATGAGTTGTTAAAGGTGAGGTCGGCAATTTTTGTGGTAGAACAAAATTGCCCGTATCTTGATATGGACGACGTAGACTATGAAAGCATACATATGTTTTATGAAGAAGAGGGCAAGGTTTTGGCATATTGCCGTACCTTTGTTGCAGAATGCGGCGTAGTAAAAATCGGCAGGGTTCTTTCGGCAGAACACGGCAAAGGTTTGGAAGGGTGTAAGCTAAAAAAAATTATATATCAATTTATAACGGTTAAAAAACAAAAAGTTAATTGGAGGGGTTATGAGTTATTTTAGTGATTTATTAGATTTTGATTTTACATGTAAAAGTGGAGAATCGCCGTTGGGATTTGATGAACCGCAGTTATTACCGGACGGTAAGGCAATTATCGCAAGAGAAGCATGTGCGTGTAGATACGTAGGTGAAATTAATTCCGCGGGGCTTCCGCACGGTTTCGGCATCGTTGAAGATTGCGGACATGAGATAGAGCGAGACGGATTATTTTTGTCGTATTATCAGGATGAAGGAGATACGGACAGATTCGAGGGACATTTTGACAATGGGATAAGAAACGGTAACGGAACGTATTATTCTGCCGACGGTTCTGTTTTGAAAGGATATTGGAATAACGGAACTGTTGAAAACGGGGAACTGTCCTATTTTTATTTTTTACCGGACGGTAGTAAATTTGAATATAAATATACCGGTTCTTTTCAAGAAGTCAAAGAAAAACGTTATGCTCCGGCAAAATTCGCAAAAATTGAATATTCTAACGGCGAGATTTATGAAGGAGAAATAAAAGGAAATTGGGATAGCTTAATTAAAGACGGAAGCGGAACTCTAATAGACGCTTCAGGAAATACAATAACCGGATATTGGTGCGACGATGAATTGGTATATGAGGGCGAGCTGTAAGAATTTATTTTCAAATCAAAACCGATTACAAGCTAAGTTTTTATAAGCTAAGTATTTTTTACGTGGCAATGCGTAAATTAATTTAGACTTAATTTCGATGAAAATGTAAAATTGCATTTAACAGCGTTTTATTTAAAACGCCGTTGTTTTAAGTGTTTGCAACTATCATCGAATTTTATAGAATATACGTTTAATAGAATATGCGTTTTAATAGAATATGCGTTTAATAGAATATGTGTTGAATAGAATATGAGTTTTTTAAAACAGAATAAAAAAATGTAAATTAATAAAAAATGGTCAAGTGGCCATTTTTTTTGTCGGCTTAGCAGTTTAATTGTTGTGCAAAAAAATTGTGATATAAAAGTATTGAAGAATTGGAAGAGAATTTTAAGATAAATGTGAATTTGAAATTTTTGCAAATAGGAGATATCTATGAAAAAGAAGATTTTATTGACTATTGTTGTTGTAGTTTTAGCTTGTCTTCTTGCTTGCGTTTTTGTAGCATGTAACAAAAATAAAGACGCAACGAGCGGTGGAAGCTCTACCGGAAGCGAAAGCTCTACCGGCGGCGGAGGTTCTACGGCTGAAACTCATACTCATACTTTTGCCGCAGATTGGACGAATAGCGAAAGCGGACATTGGCACGTTTGCAACGGTGAAGACTGTGAGGAAAAGAGCGATTTTGCCGCTCATGACTTTGGAGCGTGGGTTGTAACTACCGAACCGGGATACGGCACTGTCGGTTCACAAACCAGAGAATGTACAGTTTGCGGTTATAAGCAAACGGAAACCGTTGCAGCGTTAGACGCAAAGGCAAATGAAATCACGTTTAACAAAATGCTTACAAAAACTTATAACAGCGAGGCAGTTTCGATTTCTGAGAGCGACTACTCCGTTACAAGCGGTGAAACGCCTACAATCGAGTGGTGGATAAAGAATGGCGAAAAACTTGAATCGGCTCCTAAAAATGCGGGAACATATACGCTTGTTCTTTCTACTCCTGCTTCGGCAGAATGGCAAGCTGCTGTTAAGAGCGTAGATTTTGTGATTGGCGTTTATTATTTATCGGTAATCGGTCTTACTGTAAAAGATAAAATTTATGACGGCACGGTTTTGGGGAGTGCGGAATATACGTCCATTGACGCTTTTGCCGGCGACGACGTAACGCTTACCGTTGAAACCGAATTCGAAGATAAAAACGTCGGTACTAAAGAAGCTGTTTATAATTATATTTTAAGCGGTGCCGATAAAGACAATTATGAAGTTGACGGCGACGTTAGCGGCGTGGCAACTATCAGTGCGTTGCAGATTGTGCTTGAAAACTTTAAGGTGAAGAATAAAACTTATGACGGCACGAATGACGCAACCGTGTCCTATGATTCCGACAATATTATCGATGGCGATGACGTTACGTTCAGCGTAAATGCAAATTTCACTTATGCAAGTGCAGCAGCAAATTGTTACGTGAATATCAGCTATCAACTTGACGGTGCGGATAGTGGCAACTATATTGTTCCTACGCTTACGTCATCCACAGCAAATATATTTAGAAAAGAATTTTCAAGCATTGTCGTCGGTATTCAGAATTCAGGCAATCCTTCAGGACAAACCTTTGCCGACGTTTCCTTGGACGATTATAAGTTCGGTGATGACGATTTAACGATGGAAATTGAAATTACTTCTTCGTCCTATAAACGTTTATACGTTGGCTCTTCAGAATTAAACGCCACGTTAACGGGAACTGACGCAGGTAATTATTATTTTGTTACAGGAAGTAGCAATATTTACGTAAACTTTTATTCGGTTGACGTAAAAGTCGACGTCGAGCAAGCGTTTACCGGTGTAAATGCAGCAAGCGGAACTGTAGTTAATATGAAAGTCGAATTTGATAGTACGACAGGCGGACGCGGTTATTCAGTGGTTGGTATGAGTACATATTTCTCTTCGTTTGTCGTTTACGACGATTGCGGAAATATTGTTTGCCAAAACGTTGATGAAATAAATATAACAACCGGCGGAACGTATTACATTACAGCTCAAACAAAAATTAGCGGCGGAAAGATATGCATTAAATCTCCGACGGAAGGATAATAAAAAATTAAAGAGATTTGATTGTTTTAATAAGGTTAAACGGAAGGGAATTTAAGGTTATTTAACTTTAAAAATAAAACGGACGCATTGCGTCCGTTTTATTTTCCTTTTAAGTTTTTAAATAATTATTCTTACGT
>CAMGKS010000135.1 GCA_946056785.1 uncultured Clostridia bacterium | reverse complement strand
TTCCATACCATAGAGAAAACGCGCCAGTCCGCCTACCAAGGTTTTCAAAAAAACGGTTATCGAAAACGCGTTATTTTTGATTTTTCTTTTTATAGTCTTCGATAGCAAGTCCGATTGCTTCTTCGGCAAGTACGGAACAGTGTATTTTTTGTGGCGGAAGACCACCTAAAGCTTCGATAACGTCTTTATTTGTAAGTTTTGACGCTTCTTCAACCGTTTTACCGATAATCATACTGGTTGCCATAGAACTTGTAGCAACGGCAGCGGTACAACCAAACGTTTTGAACTTTGCGTCTTTAATAATATTGTCTTCTATTCTAAGCGTAATTTGCATAATATCGCCGCAAACTTCGTTTCCGACCGTGCCTATTGCATTATAGTTTTCAACTTCGCCGACGTTTTGCGGATGTCTGAATTCTTCTATAACTCTATCGTTGTACATATTAGCTCCTTATTGTTTTTTATAAAGTGGCGACATCGCCCTTAATCTTTCGACCTCTTCGGCAAGAATATCAACCGTTTTGTCGACTTCTTCAACGGTATTGTGTTTGCCGAAACTGAATCTGATAGTACCGTGAGCAAGTCCGACAGGCGTTCCTATTGCAAGCAACGTTCTTGACGGTTCCAAAGAGCCCGATGAGCAAGCCGAACCGCTTGAAGCACAAATACCTTTTAAATCGAGAGAAAACAAAATCGATTCCCCTTCGATATATCTGAAAGAAAAAGAAGCGTTATTAGGCAGTCTGTCGTGGCGAGGACCGTTAAACTTGATATCGCTGATTCTGTTTTCAACCTTTTCAATAAATCTGTCGCGAAGCGACGACACGTATTCCGCATTCTTATCTATTTCCGCAGTGGCTTTTTTCAATGCCTTTCCCATACCGACAACGGCAGGCACGTTCGTTGTGCCGCCACGCTTAGACCTTTCCTGTTCTCCGCCCGTAATCAATCTTTCCATTTTAAGTCCCGAACGGATATAAAGACAACCTATACCTTTAGGACCGTAAAATTTATGCCCCGATATAGACATAAGGTCAACTCCCAAGTCTTTAACGTCTATATGAAGTGCTCCTGCCGCCTGAACGGCGTCCGTGTGAAAAACGACGTCACGCTCGTGAGCGACTTTTGCAAGTTCCTTAATAGGTTGAATTGCTCCCATTTCATTGTTGGCAAACATAATCGAAACAAGAATAGTTTTATCCGTAATGGCTTTTCTTAAATCATCCGGCGAAACGAAACCGTCGCTTGACACGTCAAGATACGTTACTTCAAACCCTAACGACTCCAACTGTTTACACGAGGCGTAAATAGCAGAATGTTCGATTTTAGAAGTAATAATATGTTTTCCCTTTTCTTTTAACGCAAGAGCCGTTCCTTTTATAGCCCAATTATCGGCCTCGGTTCCTCCCGATGTGAAGTAAACCTCAGACGGTTTAGCATTAATACATTCCGCCACTTCTTCTCTTGCTTTTACAACGGCAGAAGCCGCCCTTTGTCCATAAGTATGTTGCGAATTTGCATTGCCGAAAGTTTCCGAAAAATACGGCAACATTTCATTTAATACTTCTTTATCAAGCGGTGTAGTAGCCGCATGGTCTAAATAAATCATATATCCTCTATTTTCTAATTTGTCCGTTTCCTTCGATTGTATACTTAACCGACGTAAGCTCTTTTAAAGCGATAGGACCTCTTGCATGAAGTTTCTGAGTAGAAATCCCCATTTCGGCGCCAAGTCCAAATTCGAAACCGTCCGTAAAGCGAGTTGACGCATTAACGTATACGCAAGCAGCGTCGACGTTCTTTTTAAAATATTCCTGCGAAAATTTATCTTCGCTAACTATAGCTTCGGAATGTTTCGTGCTGTATTTGTTAATCATATCAACCGCTTCTTTAACGTCATTGACGACCGCAAACGACATCTTGTAAGATAAGAATTCGGTTGCATAGTCTTCATCAGACATAAGCTTAATTTGCGGCAATATTTTTTTTGCTTCTTTATCCCCGATAATTTCAACGTCTTTTTCGGAAAGTTTTTTGAAACACGCAGGAAGAAACTTATCGGCTATAGCCTTATCGCAAATCAAATGTTCCGCCGCATTGCAAACCGACGGACGTTGCGTTTTTGCGTTAAATACAATATCTAAGGCTTTATTCAAATCGGCGGTTTTTTCAACGTAAACGTGACAATTTCCGCCCGCCGATGCAATAACCGGCATTGTAGCGTTTTCAAGCACAAAATGTTTAAGTCCTTCACCGCCTCTCGGAATACAGACGTCTATATACTTATCCTGTTGCAAAAGTTCTTTAGACGATTCTCTTGACGTATCGTCGATAAAACCAACGGCATTGCTGTCAAAACCGGCGGCAGAAATGGCGTCACGCATAATTTCATACAAGGCTCTGTTAGAGTTTATCGCCCCTTTTGAGCCCCTCAAAACTATGCTGTTACCCGATTTAAGGCAAAGAGCGGCAGCGTCGACAGTTACGTTAGGTCTTGCTTCATAAATAATTCCGATAACTCCGAGCGGAGCTCTGACCTTTGTAAAGTTAAGTCCGATTGAATTTGTCCAGCTTTCAACGACCTCTCCAACCGGGTCCGGCAGAGCGATAACTTGCTTTACGCCTTCGATCATCGCGTCGATTCTTGAATCGGTCAACGTCAAGCGGTCGATAAGAACAAGGTCATTATCTAACTTTGCCGCTTCGATATCTATTGCGTTTTGTTCTTTAATTTTGTCCCGGTTGCTTGACAAAAAGGCGGCGATTTTTTCAAGAATGGCATTCTTATCTGCCGTGGAACAAGCCGCCAAATTATGTGAAGCAACTTTAGCTTTCTGACAAATTTCTTCTACTTTCAATTTCAATCCTCATCCTCTTGATTAATAGTAATGATAGCATTGTGATAAACGTTCTGAACGTCGTCGTTTTCTTCAAGTTTTTCTATCATTTTTAAAATAGTTTCCTGTTGTTTTTCGTCAAGCTCGCTGTCGGTGTCCGCAATCATATCACGGTCGGCAGACAAAATTTTGACGCCGTTTTGTTCAAGAGCCTCTTTAACGGTCAAAAGGTCAGACGGAGCGGTATAAATTTCATAAACGTCGCTATCGTCGCTTAAAATATCTTCCGCACCGCTTTCGAGAGCCATAAGCATAAGGTCATCTTCTGAAATGCTGTCTTTCGGAACGATAATAACGCCCTTCTTCTTAAACATATACGATACGCAACCCGTTGCCCCCATACTTCCGCCAAACTTGTCGAATATATGTCTTACGTCGCCGGCGGTACGGTTTTTATTGTCCGTAAGGGCCTCAACGATAAAAGCTGTGCCCCCTACGCCGTATCCTTCGTACGTCATTTCCTCATAGTTTACGTTTTCGCCTTCGCCTGAAGCCTTTTTTATGCTACGCATAATGTTGTCGTTAGGCATATTGTTTGACTTTGCCTTATCGATAACGTCACGCAACTTACTGTTTGAATTCGGGTCCGGACCGCCCGCTTTGACGGCGACTGCGATTTCACGACCGATTTTAGTGAAAATGCTTGCTCTTGCAGCGTCACTTTTACCTTTCTTTTGAGCTATATTGTGCCATTTGCTATGTCC
>CAMGKS010000134.1 GCA_946056785.1 uncultured Clostridia bacterium | reverse complement strand
TATATGATAAAGTTTAAATATTCTTTGAAAATTAATTTTTAAGAAAATTGATTTTTAAGCAGTCAGCCTCCGTAATAACCGTCACGAAAACCGGTTTTTAAACTTAAATCAAAAATACAATCATCTTATTTGCGATTGCTTTTTTAAGTCGAATACGGTTTAAAGTTTTGTATTTTGTTTTGCGAAAGGAAGCAAAGAAAAAGGTAATAAAAAGGATTATTTTATATTCCGTTTCAATATTTGTAAAAAGGATAATCGATGTAATATGCTAAAAGCGTTGTTGTCAAAATTTAAAGAATCTGTTGTTTCCGTTCTGCCCGTAGCGGTCATCGTAATTATTTTGGCAGTTACGCCGGTATGTGATTTTTCGGTTACCGAAATCGTTACGTTTGCCGCAAGTTCGGTTTTTCTTATGCTCGGCATAGCTCTATTTAATCTTGGAGCCGACCTTGCAATGACGCCTATGGGCGAACAAGTAGGAACCGGTCTTACAAAGTCAAGAAATTTACCGTTGCTTCTCGGCGTCGCATTCGGAATGGGCGTTTTGATTACGGTTGCAGAACCTGATTTGAGCGTGCTCGCCAATCAGGTAAGTACCGTTATGAACGGCACGGTTTTGATAATCGTAGTGGGCGTCGGCGTGGGGTTGTTTTTACTTTTGTCGATTATAAAAATCGTCAAAAAAGTAAATCTTTCATCTCTTCTCCTGTTTTTCTATATGGCATTGTTTGCGATTGCCGCTATTTTAATTGAAAACGGAAAAGGCGAGTTATTGCCGTTAGGTTTCGATTCGGGCGGCGTAACGACGGGGCCTATAACCGTTCCGTTTATTATGGCGTTAGGAGTAGGCGTGGCTTCGACAATCGGCGGCAGAGACAGCAGGGAAAACAGTTTCGGACTTGTCGCTTTGTGTTCGATAGGCCCTATTCTTGCCGTTATGGTTTTGTCGCTGTTTTCCAAAGGTAGTATAAATTATTCGCTTGCAGAATATTCGGTGTCGTCGTCGCTTGGGGCAAATTTCGGAAAAATATTATCGAATACGTTGATTGACGTACTTATTGCTTTGGGACTGATTGTCGTATTCTTTTTCATACTTCAATTCTCAGTGCTAAAACTCCCTAAAAAGAAGATATTGCAAATAATTATCGGCATACTTTATACTTTTATCGGACTTGTAGTATTTTTAACCGCAGTAGAAGTTGGCTTTATGCCGATAGGTTTTAAGCTCGGCAAAGAAATTGCCGGTTTCAGTGAACCGCTTTTGGTTGTATTCGGATTCATAATAGGGTTTGTAGTCGTTTTAGCAGAACCGGCGGTACACGTTTTAAATAAACAGGTTGAGGAAATAACCGATGGTGCGGTGACGAAGCGTTCGATGCTTATCGCTCTCAGTATAGGCGTCGGCATATCAATCGGCTTGTCGATGATAAGGATAATATTTAAATTCTCCATATTGTATTATTTAATTCCGGGATATTTATTATCTATCGGTTTGTCGTTTTTCGTCCCTAAAATGTACACTGCCATAGCATTCGATTCGGGCGGCGTAGCAAGCGGTCCGTTGACGTCGAGTTTTATTTTGCCTATGGCTATAGGTGCGTGCAGTGTAATAGGCGGAACGTCTGAGATTTTGGAACTTGCATTCGGAATTGTTGCGATGGTAGCTATGACTCCGCTAATTACTATTCAACTTTTAGGCTTTAAAGCAGCCACTGCAAAGAAAGTCAGACAATCTATAGAAATGAAGAAAATTGTCGATGACGACGACGAACGTATTATTGATTTTATGTGAGGTATGAATGGCACAGAATAAATCTTTGAAAGTTGCAAACAAAATTAAAAATGCGTTTGCGACTAATGAAAAAGAAAATACGGCAAAAGCTACGGACAGAAAAAGAACGGAACTGAACAAATTAGAATTGCTGATTACGGTTGTTAACCGCTCGAAAGCAGAATTTTATATCGACCTTATTCAATCGTTTGAGGTAAACATGCAACTTTCGGTAAGGGCGTACGGAACGGCTAACGAACATATTTTAAAACTGCTTGGCGTTGAAGAAACCCCTAAAACCGTAATATTCAGTGTAATAAAAGAAGATAAAGTTCAGGAAGCATTGTCAACGCTTGAAACGAAATTCAACAGCATAAACGGAGGCAAGGGCATAGCGTATACCGTGCCTATGTCGAGTATAATCGGAGTTGCGATTTACGGTTTTTTGAGCAACAATACCAAAACGGTAAAAGGAGATAAAAATGAAAAACTTTGAACATGAATTAGTAATGTGTATTGTTAACGAAGGCTTTTCTGAAGCCGTAATGGACGCCGCAAGAGCAGTGGGTGCTACCGGCGGTACGGTTATAAGTGCGCACGGCACGGCGAATAAAGCCGCCGAGAAGTTTTTCAGCATAAATATTCAGCCGGAAAAAGAAATCGTTATGATAATTGTGCCTAAAAATCTGCGTGACGACGTTATGCATGCTCTTTATAAGTCAGTCGGACTTAGTACCGCCGGTCACGGAATTGCGTTTTCCGTGCCTATAGATAATGCGGTGGGTCTTACCGATAAAAAAATCGACGATAAAATTTGTGCCGATAAGATAAATTCCGAAGACGATGAAATTGTGCCTAATAGCGAGCAGCCGTCAAAAACAGATAACGTATAGTTGTCCCTGAAATTTATGGAACAAATTTTTGGATATTTAGAATTTTGACAAACCTTTTCAGCTTTTTGCCGCATGGGCATAAGACTAAAACTTTGTTTTTTGTTTAAAATTTTTCGTGGTTTACGGTACGTATAAAGGTTTGCAGATTACCGCTCAAAATAATATATCCGTCAAAGATTTTGTAAATGCAAAAATTAACGCAAAGCACAAAGACGGAATTATAAGAAGTCCGCTTATGGAAATAGCCGCCATCGCAGTTTTAGATTCTTTTTTTAAAGCCGTTATGCCGAGTATCGCACTTGCTAAAAATACGAAAAACGCACTAAACAGCATTCCGACGATAAGCGACATATTTTGTTCGAGAGTTATTAAATTTGTAAACAGTCCCCATTTGTTCATTAAATTGCCAACGTTTATCCACGGTATGGCAAAAAACGTAACGCCGATAATTGCAAGTGCCAAGGCAATTATGCCTGAAATGCAAAGCGGTTTTTTTGCGTCCTCGACTATGGTGGCGGTGTTAGGCAGGGAGAATTGCGGATAGTCGTTGAAACTTACGCTGTTATATTTAACGCCGCTGTCAAAGTCTGCGTTTTGTTTTTGCACGTTATAAATGTTTTCGGACTGATTATCAAATTCAGGCGTTTTAAAATTTTCGTTTTGCTTATCGTTTACACTCATAAATTAATATTACCATAACGGTTAACGATTTTCAAGTTTTAACGGAATTGAAATCTCCATTAATTTGACGCCTTATGAAGACGCCGAATACTAAGTTAAACTTAGCCAGAACGTTTCGTAATCTCCGAAATTCTCTTTAAACGCTCCGTCTCTTGTCGTGTTTGTGAAAAATGCCGTAAAGCCGTTTAAAGTTGCAAATATTCTTTTTTCTAAGGGTTTGGCGGTAAACGTATCCAGAATCTTATAACTTCCGAAATTTTCAAAACGTATATATATAGTCAAGCTGATTGACAAAACCGGCGCAACGGTAGTAGAATATACCTACG
>CAMGKS010000133.1 GCA_946056785.1 uncultured Clostridia bacterium | reverse complement strand
ATACCGAAAATATCGTTTTCGAATCTGCCCGATTTGCCAGAGATAAAATTAGACGTACGGCAAAAGCGTTGAACTTGCATTCCGATTCGCAAGCAAGATATGAAAAAGGTATTGATTTTTCCTGTCAGGAATTAGGTTTGAAAAGAGCGTTGAACTTAATTTATACGACAAAAAGCGGCGATATTTTATCCGGAATGAAAGACGTTAAGATAGATTTTGAACCATCGAAAACAGTTAAAGTCACGGTGCAAAAATTGTCCGACGTATTGGGAATAGACGTCGATAAAAACGTCGCAAAAAAAATTTTCGACACGTTAGGATTGAAAACTGAAATCGACGGCGATACGCTTGTGGTAAACGTGCCTGAAGAGCGTGACGATATTGTCGGCGCAAACGAGCTTGCAGAAGAATATATAAGAGTTCTCGGCTACGGAAACGTAAAGCCTACGCTTTTTAAATATTCCGAACTTATCAAAGGCGAAGTTATGCCAAGGCTTGCATTTGCCGATAAAGTCAGATACCGTCTTGCAGGGCTCGGACTTTACGAAGCCGTTACGTATTCTTTTACGACGCCGAAAGCATTCGATATGTTGCGTTTCGATGAAAACGATTTCAGAAGAAACGCCGTTAAATTGATGAATCCGCTAGGCGAAGCGTTGAGCACTATGAGAACGACTCTTGTTCACAGTATGCTTGAAATCGTTTCTTCAAACCTCAGTAAGTCTAATAAAGAGATAGCTTTATATGAAATCGGAAATATATATATTCCTAAACAGTTGCCGCTAAAAGAGTTGCCTGACGAAATTCCTACGCTTTGTATAGCTCTTTGCGGCGAAAATGAAGATTTCTTTACGCTTAAAAACGTTCTCGAAGAATTGGCAAGAGGTCTTAACGTTGACGTCAAAGCCGTCAAAAAGTCGGTAAGTTATTTACACGACGGACGCAGCGCGGCACTTGTTTGCGGCGACGTTGAATTGGGCGTTTTTGGTGAAGTTCATCCAACGGTTGCGAAAACTTATTCGATAAGCGGAACAAGAGTGTACGTTGCAGAAATCGATCTTTCAAAACTTATGAGTTTGAGTGACGATTCCGTCAGAGTGCATGAACTCAGCCGTTTCCCGTCTATGGAAAGGGATCTTGCCGTCGTTGTTGACGATGAAGTCGTTGCCGGCGATTTGTTAGACGAAATTAAAGCAAAGAATTATGAAAATCTTGAAAAAATAGAAATCTTCGACGTGTTTAAGAGTGAAAGTATAGGACAAAACAAAAAAAGCGTCGCATTGCATTTTGTTTTTACCTCCTATGAAAAAACGTTGGTTGACGCAACGGTTAACGATATAATGAAAAACGTGTTGTCGCTTTTAGAAAATAAATTCGGAGCGAAGATCAGAGACTAAGAATTGAGGCTAAGTTAGTTAAAAGGTATTGAGATGATAGAAGAAAAAACGTTAAAAACTCTTGAATTTTCTAAAATTCTTGAAGAATTAAAGAGTTATACGCAGTCTGAAGGCGGAAAAATGTTGGCAGTCTGTTTGAAACCTGAAACCGATTATAAAACGGCTGAATCTCTTTTAGAACAGACGGAAGAAGCGGACAGAGTTCTTTTTGAGTACTCGATTTCTCCTAATTTTGCTATTGACGATATTTCTTCCGTTATCGACTTTGCTTCCAAATCCGGTTTGCTTACCATTGCCGACGTTATGAAAGTCGGAAGATATTTAAGAATCGCAAGAGGCGTAAAAAATTCTATGGCAAAGGCATTAAATGCGCCTTGCCTTAAAACTATGGCGGAGTCGCTTTATACCGATAAAGAACTCGAAGACAAAATTTTCATTTCATTTTTATCCGAAACGGAAGTCGCCGACGCAGCTTCCGTCGAATTGAAAAATATAAGGGGCAGAATATCTAAAATTAACGGACAGATAAAAACTTCGCTTCAAAAATATATATCTTCCAGCGCATATACGAAATATTTGCAGGACAGTCTTGTTACGATACGAAACGACCGATACGTCATTCCCGTAAAGTCGGAATTTAAAGGCGTTATCCCGGGACTTATTCACGATCAATCGGCGTCGGGGGCAACGTTGTACGTTGAACCTATGGCAATCGTCGATATGAACAACCAGCTTAAAACGTTATTGATGGAAGAAGAAGTTGAAATCGAAAAGATTTTAAGACGTTTTTCAACAGATATCGGCGGCGTTGCAGGCGGTCTTAAAGCGGGAACTGCGACTATCGAAGCGATGGACTTGATTTTTGCCAAAGCTCAATATGCGAAAAAAAATAAATGCATAAAGCCGCAGCTTACCGACAACGGCATAATTAAAATCGTAAAAGGAAGACATCCGCTTATTGACGCAGACAAAGTTGTGCCTGTATCAATCGAATTGTCAAACAGCGTTTTGCTTATAACCGGTCCTAATACCGGCGGGAAAACCGTTACGCTTAAACTTGTGGGCGTTTTATCGGTTATGGCTATGTGTGGTATGTTTATACCTTGTGCGGACGCAAGTATTTCAACTTTTGACGGTATATATTGCGATATCGGCGATGAGCAGAGCATAGAGCAGAGTTTGTCGACTTTTTCGTCGCATATAAAAAACATAATCGACGTGTTATCGAAGATTGACGACAAGTCGCTTTGTCTGTTTGACGAACTCGGAGCCGGAACCGACCCTATCGAAGGGGCGGCACTTGCCGTTTCCATATTGGAAAGGTTGATTAAAATCGGAACAAAAGCTATAATAACTTCGCATTTCGGCGAATTGAAAGAATTTGCTTTGACCAACGAAAAAGTTGAAACTGCGTCGATGGATTTCGACAGTACGACTTATGCGCCAACTTATAAATTGATTATGGGAGCGGTGGGAACTTCAAATGCATTAAAAATATGCAAAAGATTGGGACTTGACGACGATATCGTTTCCGGTGCGTTAAAACGTATTTCCGATGAAAAAATCAAATTTGACAACGTTATTCTTGCGGCGGAAAGCACAAGGCGTAAGGCGGAACAAATTGTTGCCGACGCCGAAGCGGACAGAGAAAAAGCAAAAGAATATTTAAAAGAAATAGAGGACGAAAAAAAATCTATACTTGTAAAACGAGAAAAGCTGGAAGAAAATATACGCAAAGGAACTAAGGAATTAATCAACGATTCTATCGAAGAAGCAAACGATTTAATAGCTCAGATAAAAGAAATTTTAAATCAGCCTGAAATCAACGGCGGAGATTTGATAAAAGCTCAGAAGTTGCGTAAATCGCTTGAATATATGTCGGCAAATTATGATAAGGATACCGCCGTGGTGGAGATAAAAGACGACGCTCCGCCTAAAAAGGGAGATACCGTTTTTGTCGTTAGTTTGTCAAAAAGCGGAGTTTTAAGCAACGTTTCGCCAAAAGGGGACGGGGAAGTAAAATTCGGAAACCTTAGCGTAAGAGTTAAAAAGGGCGATTTTTATAAAGTAAAAAAGTAGGAGAAAGTTATGGTAGCTACAAAATATACTCAATCTGTCGGCGTCAAAATTTCAACCGGGGGCAAAATTATGCTTTACGCAGGCATTGCGTTGCAAATTGCTTCGTTAGCGCTTTTGATCGTCGGCGTTTTTGTCAATCAGTTTGTTTTGTTTGCCTTTATTGGCGTGCTTGGAATCGGTATTTTGCTCGGACAACTTTATTATGCACAAACCATTGAATACAAT
>CAMGKS010000132.1 GCA_946056785.1 uncultured Clostridia bacterium | reverse complement strand
TAGGAATTTCGCCTGCATCTCTCTGTTTGTCTGTCGATTGTCTGAACTTTTGAGACGCTCAATGAATTGTTTTTCATATTCATTTCGGTATTCTACATTTCAAAAATCATTTAAAAAAAATAATACGAACTCCGATTTGTTTTCAGGGTTCGTATTATTGAGTATGGTGGAGACAACAGGACTCGAACCTGTGACCCCTTGCATGTGAAGCAAGTGCTCTAACCAACTGAGCTATGCCTCCGCTATTTAGCGTTTAATATAAAAAACTGAGCAATTTGCCCAGCCGGATTTTGTCATCCCCACCAACAAGTGGTGGGACAGTAGGCAAGAGAATATCATCAGTATAACGGTTCTTCTCTTGTAAGCAAGCACTAAACTGTCGTTTAGCTATGGTGGAGACAATAGGACTTGAACCTATGACCTCTACGATGTCAACGTAGCGCTCTAACCAACTGGGCTATGCCTCCGTGCTTAAATATAATACTATAACTTATTGAAATTTACAAGTGTTTTTTAGTCGTTTTTTGTAAAAAAGTCAAAAAAATCAAATATGAATGGAATTTTAATTTTTAGAAACGAAATTTGCGTTCCGGAAGAAAAAATTATAAAATAGTTAACTTTGTTTAAAAAAATATGGCAAATTGGTTTTAAATGTGTTAAAATTTCAATATGGAAACTTTTGACACGGTTATAATAGGCGGTGGGGCAAGCGGACTGATGCTGTATAAATTGCTTTGCGGAAATAACGTGATTATCGAAGCAGGGGAGAGAGTCGGCAAAAAATTGCTTGCTACCGGCAACGGCAAGTGTAATTTGTCAAACGTTTCATTGTCGGCGGATAAGTATAACGCTCCCGATTTTGTAAAGCCTGTTATAGATAAATTCGGTTTCGATTGGATAGTCGAAACGTTCAAAAAAATCGGCGTTTTAACTAAAACGGTTGACGGCAGACTTTATCCTTACAGCGAATGTGCGTCGACTGTTCTGAACGCTTTAAGGCGGGGCGTTAACGCTTGCGTCGGCTATACGGCGACTGAAATAAAGAAAGATAAAAACGGTTATATCGTTTATATGCAAGGGAATTGTCAAAAGCATGTATTTTGCAAAAACGTGGTTTTAGCGAGCGGCAGCAAGGCGAGTTTCGGCATTGACAGCGTAAATTTGTTTTGTGCGATGGGGCATACCGCTAAACCGTTTAAGCCGTCGTTATGCCCGATAAAGGTGTTGCCGACGGAAATAAAAGGCTTGGGCGGCGTCAGGGCAAAAGCAGTCCTTAAATGCGGAGAAATTGAGGAAAAGGGCGAGCTTATGTTTAAAGACGGCGGAATAGTCAGCGGCATTGCGGCTTTTAACGTTGCAAGTTATATAGCAAGAGGCGTTTATCCTGACCTTTCGATTGATTTTATGCCTGAATATACAATAAGCGACGTTGAAAAATTGTCTATAGAGCCTGACGGAATTTTTCATGCCAGATTAAGCGAGTTGATAAGGCAAAGAGCCGTTGGAAAATCAATCGGCGAAACGATAAAGAATTTTAAATTGACATGTTTAGGACTTTGCGATATGAATTCGGCGCAAGTTGCTTCGGGCGGATTGTCGCTCAGTGAATTCGACGTCGATTTGCAAAGCAGACTTCATAAAGGCATGTATGCGATAGGGGAAGCCCTTGACGTTGACGGAATATGCGGCGGCTACAATTTAAGTTGGGCATGGGCTTCGGCAGGCAAGGTCGCACAAAAGATTAATTTTGATAGGAGATTGTGATATGAAAGACATTGAAACTTGTTATTCGTCATTCGATAAGATTTTGAAGTATTATAAAGCGTTTTCTCATGACGAGATGAAAAACTATAACTTGACTCCTAATGAAATTCAGGTGTTGTCGTGTCTCGGGACTAAATGCACGTCAAGCGAAATAGCAAAAGACGTTAACGTATCGAAAGCACTTGTGTCGAGAAGTGTTAAATTGCTTATAGACAAAGGATATATAACCGTAACGCTGTCGGCAATAGACAAGCGTGAATTTGTCATAAAACTTACGGAATCGGGTGAAAGAATCAGAAATAAAATTGTTGAAGTTAAAGACACTTTCACAAAAAGAGCCTTTCAAGATTTCGGTGAGGAGGAATTTACCGTATTAAAGGCGTTGCTTGGTCTTGTTCTGAGGAATCTCGGAATAAATTAAATTACAATTAAATTACAAAATTTAATAATCTTTCGACTAAACCATAAAAAGGGGGAGAATATGGATTTAGATAAGGTTAGAGCAAAAAAATCGGAGTATGCCGATTATATGGGAAATACCATAAAATCGGTTATCACCGAATGCGGCACGAGATTTTCAGGGTCGCAAGGTGAAAAGGAAGCGGCATTATATCTTGAAAAAGAATTGGCAAAATATGCCGATGAAACAAAAGTGGAAAGTTTTGAGGTAAGACCCGATTCTTTTTACGGTTGGGCTCCGTGGAGCGTTTCGTTTATATTGCTTTCAATTGCGGCATTGTTTTTAATGCCGATAGCATCGATTGCATTATTGATAGCGGCACTTGTTCCTATGTTGTCGACGTTTATTATGTATCGGACAACGTTTGACCGTTTTTATAAAAAACAAGAGTCGCACAACGTAACGGCTGTGCGTATGCCACAAGGAGACGTTAAGAGAGCGGTATATTTCAGCGGACATCTCGACGCGGCCAAAGAATGGACTTTGAATTTCAAATTCGGCGGAAAATTTATGACGGCTGCGGTTGTGATAAGTTTCTTGTCTATCGTTTACGTATTTGCGGTGGCACTTTACAGCGTGATAGCGTTGCCGAAAGCCGGTCTGACTTTTGCCGGCAATATCGATATGGGGTTAAGACTTTATCTTTGTTTTGCCTCTTTGATATTTGTTCCGTCAATATTTTCCGTTTATTTTTTGTCGCACTCAAAAAGAGTAGTCGACGGCGCAAACGATAATCTCAGCGGTTGCTTGCTTGCCACGTCGTTATTTAAAGCGTTGAAAGATAACGGAATAGAATTTAAACATACTAAAATCGGCGTTATACTGACAGGTTCGGAAGAAACCGGGCTCAGAGGGGCGATGGCTTGGGCAAAAGCGCATCGTGAAGAGTGTCTTGCGGTTCCGACGGAAATTTTTTCTTTTGACACTATAACGGAACTCGAACATCTTTCCGTTAATTTAAAAGATTTGAATAACACCGTAAAAACCGATAGAGAAACGGGAGAAAAATTTATGAATGCCGCAACGGCTCTTGGCGTAAAATGTACTTACAGCGGTATTCCGATCGGTGCTTCCGACGGAGCGGCGTTTAGTAAAGCCGGATTAAAGGCAACGTCGATAACGGCAATGAATCACGATATTCCTAAATATTATCACACAAGAGTAGATTCTGCGGAATCTATAAACAAAAACACGTTGGCAACAGTTTTTGAAGTTGTTTGCGAAATGATGAAAGAATACGAATAAGCGTGTTAATTGTGTTTCTATCTTCGATATAAATGGGAAATTGATTTTGTCACGCAAATAATCGTTTAGATTTTAAACCTCACAAAAGGTTTGATTGAAACTTTTTCTAAAGCATAGTTATCCGTTAAACAAAAGTTATCCGTTAAACAAAATTTTAATTGCCTATAATAAAAAAATAAAACGCTTCAAACGAAGCGTGTTTTTTATAAAAATTATGCCTTGATAGGTGCAGCCGAACAGCGAA
>CAMGKS010000131.1 GCA_946056785.1 uncultured Clostridia bacterium | reverse complement strand
GTCCGATTGCTTTTGCTTTCGGTTTGTTTGCTTTGGTTGCGGGGGAAGGACTTGAACCAACGACCTTCGGGTTATGAGCCCGACGAGCTACCAACTGCTCTACCCCGCGACGATTAACGCTTTACAATGATAACTAAAAGATAAAACGTTGTCAAGTAAATTTCGCCTTTATTTTTAAAAATTTTTGCCGCTTTTGCAATTATCGTTTATTCTAAGATATCTGATATTAAATCGGTTTTAAAACTTCAATTCTTTTTCCGCGACTTTTGTTTTACGTATTGCCCACGGTATTTAAGTTTGTCGTCTTATGCTTATCATCTTCATAGCTGACGCACATAAGCAAGAAACAAATGATTTTTCGTAAACAAAAACTACAAACGAAAATAAGAAAAAATCAATAGCCGGTATCCGTCAATAAAAACATTTTTATAAGTTTTTCAAGCTCAGACGTTTCTCTTTCGGCAAGTCCCAATACGTGCAGCGTCCTTTTGAGCCCCGTCCAGGTAGCCTTTATCATAAGCGTATCGCATCTCATAAGAGCGGCGTCTAAACCGTCGAGCATCGTTTCTATATCTTCAGTAAGCGCATTGTCTAAGGACGCTAACAAAAGTTTCTCCCTGATGCCGGCAATGAAACCTGCCGTTTGTTTGGCAAGTCCGCTGCTGACGAAATCTATTTCCCTTTCCCTTGAAGCTATAAAATCTTTATCAACCGAACTTATATCGTCCAACATTCTTAAGAAAGCGAATTTAAAAGGCTTAACCATCATCTCGCAAAAAATCTCAAAAGATTTTTTGACGTCGACGCTGTGAAAAAAGTTTGAGATAAAATCAACGAAGTCTAACCTTGACGTATCGATTTCAACAAACACTGCAAGCGTCAGAGCAACGATCTGTTTATCGGATTTCGGGCATTTGTACGTCCACCCGTTTTGCGTTTTGCTGAGAGCTTCTGCCGCAACGGCATTAAAATCGAACCCTGCCCTCGCCTTATCGACAACCGCTCTGAGTTCGTCATAATAGGCTATGCATTTTAACAAGGCTCTTATTTTTTTTGCTTGCAAAACGACCATGGACGACGCCATATCTTCTATCGTAGTTATAAAAGCACGTCTTGCTTCGCTTTGTATTTCCTGCTCTTTCTCAACCATAGGCATATTATATAACAACATTTTACTCTTTTTCAAGCGAAAACGCAAATTGAACAAAAATTACGATTTTAAAATTTACTATTGAAAAGGGGAAAGAAATAAGTTATAATCATTCCATAAAGAGTAAGGAGGATTTTATTATGGCTAAAGATTTTAACTCTGACGAACTTTACGGAATATTATCCAAACCGTCGGAAGGGGAACAGCTTGACGCATTTATTACTTTTTTCGAAAAGTATAAAAACGTTATTTTCCTTGATGGGAACATTCAGGAAGTATACGATTTCGTATACAACAAATGTGCAAGAAACGAAAGCATAAAAGTGTTTTTCGACGTGCAAAGCGAGGCTGCAATAAACGGCTGAAATTAAAAGCGGTGCTAAGCACCGCTTTTTTTTGCCTTTTCCTTTTTCCGGCTTTTTCCCATCTCCGTTTTTCTCTTCTTTTCACGTTACTCCGTTTCAGTTCGCCGTTTTTCTCTTCTTTTTACGTTTTCTCCGTTTTGCGTTATCTTCTTTTCACGTTATTCCGTTTTTTCTTTATCTTACTTGCCTTATTATTCGTGTTGCGTTTTTATTTAATTCTATCTTTTTCGTTTTTCTTATTTAAACGTCAAGCCGTTTAACCGCGCATACTTTAAGCAGTCCGACGTTGCCGTCCGACTGATTTTATTTTTATTTGCGTAAATTTTCCATTTGCATAATTTTGTATAAATATTTCTGACTTAAAATATAAAACTTAGTTTATGTACAGTTATCACAACAGAATAAGACAAAGAATAAACAACGGCGAATTGGTGGGGATAAAAAAAGGCGGTGGGGAATTTTCTTTTATATTGCTGTTTTCGACCTATCCTTACGAAAGGCCTATAAGACCGCATTCCGCATACAGATACGAAAAGGAACTGAAAACCTATTCCCCGAACGGCGACGATTCGGAAAAGAAAGAATAAAAATTCCGCCCTTTTTCATTAAGTTTTTTTCATAAACCGTCAGCGTTTTAAACTGTGTATCTTAAACTGCCTATTTATTTATTTTCCGATTTCTTTAACTTTTTCAGTGCACGTTAAAACTAAAAACACGGATAAGCAAAAGGTTAGTCATGCGACAAACAACTAAAAAAGGCAAACCTTAAAACGTTACGCTTTACGGTTTGCCGATTATAAAAAAGCCTTTGCGATTTCAGAATAAAAGGACGAACGGCATTATTGCTATAAAGCCGAGCATCATACAAATTGCGGGAATTCTTCCGTCCGTCATAAGCGTGGCTTCAGGCAACACCTCGCCAAACGTCACGTAAAGCATTGCTCCGCCCGCAAGAGCCATACAAACTCCCGAAGCCATTTCGCTGATGCCGCCGAGCAATAAACCTAAAATTGCCCCGAACACGGTTGCAAGTCCTGCCAAAGACGTCAACAATATCGTTTTTCTGGCGCTCACTCCCCCTGCCGCAAGCGGTGCCGAAATTGCCATACCTTCAGGAATATTATGTACTGCAATGACAATTGCAATCATAATTCCTATCGAAACGTTGGCTTCGCTTGTCGCTCCTATCGCCATTCCTTCGGGAAAGTTGTGAAGGGCAATCGCTATAAGCATGACTATGCCCGCTTTAAATAGACTTGTCGTTTTTTTCTTATCGACGTTGACGCTGCACTCGCCTGCTTCCGGGCTGATAATTTCCTGCCCCGTTTTACCTTCCGTAGTCTTAGCCGCAGAAACTTTTTCTTTCACGTTGTCGTTTTCAACCGTGGCAAGGATCGCCGTCTGGTGATTCATTTCCGAAAGTTCTCTGTGAACTTCACGTTTGTTCTCCAACATATCGACAAACTTGTTCAAACCGAATATGGCTATACCGCCTGCAAGTATTGCGGCAAAAGTAATTACTACGCCCGTCCACACCCGGTAATTTACTATGGTCGTCGAGACCGCTTCGGGAATCATTTCCAAAGCGACTACTCCCAACATTACGCCGCCGGCAAAACCGAGTACGCCGCCCATAAGCTTTTGCCCCTTCGATTTTACAAATACGCCGATGATACCGCCGACAGTTGTGCCGACTACGCCCGCCACAAGGCTTAAAATAATGATTAAAATACGCTTATCCATAAAATATCCTTATACAACGAATTAAAGCTGAATACGGCGTTTAATTTTTTGCAAAATGTAAAAAATCATATTGCAATAGCCGTAAAAAATTCATTTATTATGATTACAACCGTAAGTTTTACCGCTATAATTACATCTTTATGCAAACTGACAAATTGTATTTGCGATAAATATTAAATTTCAGATAAACTGTATCAACTTCTTAATGATAATTTAATTTATCTTTTTAATATGAAATTAAAGTAAAAAGGTAATTCTTGCACAGCTTTACTTCACTTCTTACCGTTGCTGATTATTTCGATATATATCTTCTAAACCATTTAGTTGCTCTCTTAATACTTGATAATTATATTTAACATCGTTATATAGAGACATTAACTTACTATTAATATCATTAATAACTGCTCTCTGTGGTTCAAGTGCGAAATATGTAGCACCTCCACCAATAAATGGCTCG
>CAMGKS010000130.1 GCA_946056785.1 uncultured Clostridia bacterium | reverse complement strand
GGCGGGGGTAAAATATCGCCGAAGGGCATATCGATGAAGTTTCTGGTGATGGCTTTGATTGCCCAAATCAGGGCTGTTGCTGAGAGTTAAGAATCTTGGGCGTCTTGCAATGGCATGCAAGTAGCGACCCAATTTTCGTGGAGACCCGGTTCGGTAGCTCTTGCTACTGACCGGAGTGAAACCTGCTATGCGGTGTTGATTGTTGATACGCTGTGTACAGTGTAGCCTGCCTTGCGTGAAATATACGGATTCGGGAATTACGTTTGCGATAGGTTGGCCGCCTTACGTAGGCGATTGCCCGATGAAATTTATTTTGCAAAAGAGGCTAAGGGCGGACGTTGTCTGCAAAGGAAAACTTCTAGACTGTTATTTTAAATCTCTTGGGGATTATAGTGCGCTCTCAGTGGCTATCCGGTAGCGTTAAAGGCGACTTAACGATTTGCAGTGTAATAGGAAACTTCTTTATCGGCGACGGAAAGTTTCTGCGAAAAGGAAAACTCACCGGACCTATGACGCAAGGTTTACTCGTGAGGTTACCACCGTCTCTTTTTAAGGTATATTATTATGTCCGACGATTTATCAAAAACCGAATCTGAAAATTTATCCGCTTCACAAGAAAGCGATTCTTTGCATTGCATCGATTCTATCTTGGACGATGACGATTCGGATACTTGTGAAAAAACAACTGAGAAACAAGTCGAACAGAACGTAGAAATTAATAGACGCACAAAAAAAGCCGCATGTAAAAGCGACGAGTCGGATAAAGAAAAGGATAAAGATTCCAATTCGGAACAAAAGCTCAAAAAGAAGAAAAAAAGAAATTTGTGGTGGCTTAAAATTTCAATTATTTCTTTTATTCTTGCCGCATTTTTCAGCTTTTTAAGCGACCTTACTTCTTCGTTCGGAAATTTGATAGTAATTTTATTATTATTGATTTTCTTGGTTCTTGGCAGTATAATCTTTGACGGTATAGGCGTTGCCGTTACGTCATGCGATTTAGCACCGCTTTTAAGTATGTCTTCAAGAAAGGTGTACGGAGCAAAAACTGCCGTAAAACTTGTAAAAAATGCCGAAAAGGTTTCAAATATATGCAACGACGTTATCGGGGATATTTTCGGAATTATTTCCGGTGGCTGTTCGATAGTCATAGTTTTAGAAATATTGAAAATTTTACCGTCGGTAAGTCAGCAGCTTATTACTATACTGATTTCCAGTTTGGTTGCTGCCGTTACAATCGGCGGAAAGGCGATATTAAAAGAAGTAGCAATAAAGAACAGTAAAGAACTTGTAATGTTTGTCTCAAAATTTCTTGCACTGTTCTCTAAGGAAGAAAGGAAAATAAGAAAGAAAAAATGAATACAAACGTTGCGGAAATTAAGAATTTAAGTTTGGAACAACTTAACGTTTTGGCAGATGAGATAAGGAACGAAATCGTTGAATCTGTCAATAAAAACGGCGGACATCTCGCTTCGAATTTAGGCGTTGTAGAACTTATGATAGCCGTTCACAGAGTTTTTGATACTCCAAACGATAAGGTAATATTTGACGTAGGGCATCAATGCTATGCTCATAAGATTTTGACAGGCAGAATCGAAGGTTTTAAAAATCTTCGCCATTCTAACGGCGTTTCAGGTTTCCCGAAATCTCAGGAAAGCAATTTCGATACTTTCAATACCGGACACGCAAGCACGGCTGTGTCGCTTTCGTGCGGACTTATGAGAGCGAGGAGACTCAACGGTGAAGATTTTAAAATCGTTTCCATTGTAGGTGACGGAGCGTTTTGCGGCGGAGAAACTTACGAAGCGCTTAACGACCTTGCATCTATTGACGGACAATGCCTGATTATTCTAAATGACAACTCTATGACGATTTCTAAAACCGAAGGAGAAGTCGTTAAATCTGAAGATAATCTCGTGAGTTTTTTGACGTCGGTGGGCATAAGATATTTAGGCAGCGTAGACGGACATAATTTGTACGATTTATTGAAAATGCTTGAATATGCCAAAACTTGTGAGGGGCATTATCTTTTAAGAGTCGTCACAAAAAAGGGAATGGGCGATAACGACGCTATGAACGACTCTGAAAGATATCATAGCGTTGCTTTAAGCGACGTTAAAACTTTCGGCAATATTGTCGGCGAAAAACTTAATACAATGGCTTTTGCCGATAAAAAAATTGTTGCCGTAACTGCCGCCATGACAGACGCTGTCGGCTTGAGCAGCTTTAAAAAGAGCTTTCCCGACAGATTGTTCGACGTGGGCATTGCTGAAGAACATGCGGTTTCTATGGCCGCAGGTCTTGCTAAGGGCGGATTGATTCCTTTTGTGACGATATACTCATCGTTTTTGCAAAGAGCTTACGACCAGATTTTGCAAGACGTTTCTCTTCAAAACCTTCCGGTTAAGTTTTTAATTGACAGAAGCGGGTTTGTTGACGGTGACGGAGATACTCATCAGGGAATTTATGATATCGATTATCTCTTGCCGATGCCGAATTTAACGTTGCTTTCACCGACCGATGAAGTCGAACTCAGAAAAGCTATGGATTTGGCGATGAAAATTAACGGCCCGGTTGCCATTAGGTACACAAAGTATAATTTTGCGCAAGATTATACGGTAAATTGCGAGCAACCTCACGTTGATATAGTTTGCACAAGCAACGTTATGCTTAAACTTGGTAAAAGTATATCAAAAATGTTGGGTGAAATCGGCATTTTGTCATCGGTCAGAAGCGCATTCAATCTCAGCAGAAACATAGTTTCAAAAGCAAAACTCATTGTTATTTTAGAGGATAGCAATTTTGGCGGATACTACAAATCTATTGCTTCTATAAACGACAAGGTTTTAGGTTATTACGTAAATAAACCTGATTATATTCAGGCTGATCTTGAAGAAATAGTAAAAACGAATTTCAACGTAAATAAAATTGTCGACGATATAAGGACAAAGATTTATGAGATTAGATAGTTATATCTTTGAAAAATTTAATTTGCAATCGCGTACATATTCAAGCCGTCTTATCAAAGACGGTTTGGTTTTGTTAAACGGAATTTGTTGCATGCAACCGTCAAAAGAAGTTTGTGGTAGTGAAAAAATCGAAATTGTACAAAAAGAAGATTTTGCTTCGTTTGGCGGTGAAAAAATTAAAAAAGCGTTTGAAAGTTTTCTTATCGACGTAAACGACAAAATTTGCGTGGATATCGGCTGTTCAAACGGAGGCTTTACAGATTTTCTTTTGCGCAAGGGAGCGGCAAAAGTTCTTGCCGTCGACGTAGGCGAGTGCGCATTGCCGGAAAGAATTTTAAAAGATAGCCGAGTAAGCTTTTTAAAATACAATGCCAGATATTTAACTAAGGAAATAACGGGAGAGTGCGATTTTGCATGCGTTGATTGTAGTTTTATATCTTTAAAAATTTTGTTGCCGGCAATATATAGCGTGTTAAGCGATATAGGCAGTGCCGTGCTTTTGATAAAGCCTCAATTTGAAGTAGGAAAAAACGCTTTAAGTAAAAAGGGTATTGTAATTGATAAAAAAGTTGAAAAGAGGGCGGTTGATTCTGTTTTGGAAGAAGCTAAAAATATTGGATTTAAAGTCGTCGGAATGACCGAATCTCCCAAAAAGTATGAAGATAAAAATCAGGAATATCTTTTATACGTAAAAAAGGGTTAATTTATTTCAGGTTAAACTTTAATTATAATTTTTTTTGTTAGTTTAAGTGTAAATTAAAGCACAATTTACATAATTTAAATTAAAGGTAAATGATGTATAGTTTAAATAAAACAAAATG
>CAMGKS010000129.1 GCA_946056785.1 uncultured Clostridia bacterium | reverse complement strand
TAGAAAAAGAAGAAAAAAAGAAGCAACAGAAAAAAGAAGATAAAAAATCATAGAAAAAAAAGAACTTAAAAAAGAGCATAATTAAATTAAAATTATGCTCTTTTTTATATTGAAGTTTATTCAGATTAAACTTAAAAATGAAGTTTATTCAGATTTAAACTTAAATCAGAATGCCGTCTCGAGGCTTTATGCTTTAAAGGAAGTTTTTGCTTATAAACCGTTGAGCAAAAGCAATAAGTTTTGAAAGACGACGGCTTGTAACGACTGATTTCAGCTTGATTTTCAGCTATTATTCGTCATAACTTTCACTAAACTCTTTTTCGCTAGGGTATGTGTCGAGGTCGTCCGGGAAAGTAGGGGCGGTTTCCGTTTTAGCGATTTCGAGATTTATTATTACAGGGAAATTCCCTTTGAGATAGGTTGCCGCTTCTTCGGACAAAGAGTTTATATATTCGTCTGTGAATTTGAAAGAATAATCGATAGATACTTTCATACCCGTCACGCGGTCGCCATCCATAGTTACGTAAACGCTGA
Organism: uncultured Clostridia bacterium; assembly: GCA_946056785.1. Classification (GTDB taxonomy): domain Bacteria; phylum Bacillota; class Clostridia; order Christensenellales; family CAG-917; genus CAG-917. The sequence goes on along the minus strand of CAMGKS010000129.1, from coordinate 3,273 downwards.
AATCGTTGAAAACGGCAATCACGCAATGGCTTGCGGAAAGCGGTATGAACGATTCATCGAAATTGAATTTATAGTGCGTAACGCCGTTGCTCTCCGCTTTCGATACGGTTACGCCGTCAAGATTTTCCAGCTTGGTAATCATGCCGAGATAGCCGTCGAACATTTGTGCCGAATATGGACTTGTCTCACTGTCCGTAAAGTCGGTATAGAATTTAGCGGTATTTCCCATTGCCGAAACGTTTGTATACATTTTGTTATCTTTGACGTACACGTAACCTTTTGATTGTATACCCATGGTTTTTGTTTCGCTGTAACCGGACAAAACGGTTTTATTTTCGGCGTCCACGCCTATTATTGCGTCAAGCAAGGTTTCTACGCTGTACCCTGCATCCGACACTGTCATTGTTCCGAAAATCTTATAATTTTCGCCGTAAGGCATGACGGAACTGGACGCACTCTTTATTGCCGTCAGGGCGGTGTTTGCCTGAGAAGAGTCTAACGCAACGTACGTTTGGTTGAACTGCGTTGCCGGAAGTTGATAACCCGCCGGTTTTTCGTTTTTATTGCACGCTACAAAAAGGGCTGTCACGCAAAGCACCATTGCGATGAGTAAAACGATTTTTGCATTTCTTTTCATAAATTTCTCCTTTTGCGATGAATTTTTGATTGTCGATTCAGGTATAAATTTTAACGCGCACGTTTAAATACGTTTTTTAAAAGCTGATGTGCAAAATGCCGTTTGCGACGATTTTACCGAATTGCGACTTAATCGTTAAGTTAATTGTACTTTAAAAGCAAAGTTTGTCAATGGCTTTTTTGTATATATCGTATGCCGAATAAAGCAGATTTAAAGGAATATGCTCGTCAGGGCAGTGAATATCCAGTCCGCTGTCGGGGAAAACCGGACCGAAAGCAACGCCGAGAGGCAAAGCTCTCGAATATGTTCCGCCGCCTATTGAAATCGGTTTGCATTTTGAACCGGTACACTCGTTATAGACGTCAAGCAGCGTGGTCACAAGCGGATTGTCCTTTTCCACGTAAAGCGGCAGATGATAATGGGTACGAATGATTTCCGCAGCAGGAAACGCTTCTTTCAATTTTGACAGAATAAAATTTTCGTCAAACGATACGGGATAGCGTATATCAAGAACGAAATTTAGTTTGTCGTCGCAGAAAGCCATTCCGACGTTTTGAGTAAGTCTTCCGCTTGCTTCATCGTTTACGTCGATACCCAGTCCGCTTCCGTAATAGTCGGAAAGCCTGCTGTAAATATAAGATATTTCGGAATTTTTCTCGCTCAGCAAATTGAGCATTTTAATTATGGCATTGTCGCCGTTATAGGGATTTGCGGCGTGGGCGGATACGCCCGTTGCGTTATACGTTATACCGTTTAAAACTGCATTGCAATTATTCGGAACGATATTCGGTCTTTCTCCGCTTGTTATAGTAAAACCGTCGATAAGGGGCAAAGAGATTTTATAATTTACAATACCTTTTTCGCAATTTATAACGGGGAAATCTGCGTCGGGCGAAAATCCTGTTTTTGGAAGTTTATCGACTTTATTAAAATGTTCGATACATTGCCAGCCGCTTTCTTCGTTTAGGCCGAAAATGATTTTTATCTTTTTTTTCGGTTTTTTGACTTTTAAAAGTTCTCCGCAGGCAAGAAGGCAACAGAGCATAGGAAGCTTATCGTCCAACGCGCCTCTGCCGTAAATCTTGTCGTCGGTTAGTTCGCCTAAAGGATTGCGAGTCCAGCCTTCGCCGATGGGAACTGTGTCAAGATGCCCTAATATTGCAAATTCTTCGCCTTCGCCGCATTCGGCATAACCTATATAATTGTCGTGGTTTACCGTCTTAAAGCCGAGATTTTTTGCAAGAGTTAAAACGTATTCCAAAGCCTTTGCCGTTCCTATCCCGAAAGGGGCTGTCGGAGTTGCCGCAGATTGAACGGAATTTATCCCGAGAAGTTCAAGAGAATATTTTATTAAATTATCCATATATGCTCCCAACAAAATGCAATTAAAAATTGCAGTTTTAAAATACTTATGTTATTATATTATTATCTGAAAAAAAATGCAACATACTTAGGTGAAAGGGATGTCGGAGCACGAAGGTCACAGAGAAAGATTTAAAGAGCGGGTTTTAAAAGAAGGACTCGAAAATTTTCAAAATCATGAGATTTTAGAATTTTTGCTTTATCCTTTTATTCCGAGAAAGGATACTAATCCCATAGCTCATAAATTGATGGATCGCTTCGGCAGTTTCCACAACGTATTGAACGCCAGCGTCGAGGACCTTGAAAAAGTGGAGGGCGTGACTCATTCCGCCGCCTTGTATTTAAATTCTATTCCGCAGGTGTTTCGCCGATATCAGCAAGATTTTGAGACAAAGAAACCTTCTTTTGCCACGCACGGCGACGCAATAAATTTTTTGAAGAATTATTTTTCGTGTCGCACAAAAGAGGCAGTTTATGCGTTATCTTTAGACAAGCGTTTCAATTTGATCGGCGTTTTTGCTTTGGGTGAAGGATACGGCGATTCCGTTTCACTTACGGCAAGGGAAGTTGCCGACGTTGCAATGCGTACAAACGCTTCCGCTATCATAATAGCTCATAACCACCCGAGCGGTTCGGCATATCCGTCTCAGGCAGACTACAGAATGACAAATATAATCGCATGCAATCTGTCTTTTATGGGGATAACACTTTGCGATCATATCATTTTTGCAGGGCAGAATTATTATAGCTTTGCTCAGCACGATTTATTTCAGTACATCGACGGTACCATCGACAAGTTTATTAAAGAAGGGGCAAAGTTTTACGAGATCCCCGATTTGCTCAACGAGGCGTCGTTCGATGAAAAGATTTTCAATTCTAACGTTATCGGCGACGAAAGTTTTTTGTCTGAAAAATTAGGTTTGTCGAAAACCGACAAAAAGTAGGGGAAAAGTCAACGGTAAAAGTACGGGCAAGTTTGATCTTAAAAATCAATATCGAATTTAAAACCGATATTTAGCGGCAGGCTCTTTGAAAGCCGTGCGAAAATGCGGACAAAAGAACGTAATTTATTAAGCCTTCAAAAAGCGTTAAACAAAAACGTTAAACAAAAGCGGTGAACATACCGGCGCGTCGTGTCGTTAAATCGAAAGTAAAAATCGGAAGTAATATAAATTTTAATATTGAATTTTAATTTTAAATATAACTAAAAACATAAAACCTTTAACGGCATTAGTTAACAAAAGGGATTAATATGACGGTAAGAACAAGATTTG
>CAMGKS010000128.1 GCA_946056785.1 uncultured Clostridia bacterium | reverse complement strand
TTAAATATAAAATGAATCAAATTATGAATTAAAATTAAAATAAATTTAAAAAGGCAAAACGTGCGTTTTGCCTTTTTGTTTCAGTTTTTGTTCGGTAGTAATACGTTCGGTAGTGCCTTTTAACCGACTTTTTCAAATTTGTTTCGTATATTTGCGTATTAAAAGCAAATCAAACAAGAACGTTTGTCGTAATAAAATCAACGCCGCACTTAATAAGGCGTTTTGCGTCTTTTGCGCTGTCGACCGTCCAGCAATTTACAGCTACTCCGTTGTCGTGCATATATTTTACTTTTCTTTTTGACAAATCTCTATGATAGACGTCCAAAGCAAAATTGTTTGACGCTAAATGCGGAACAAGTTTTTTATCATAACGGCAAGACAAAAACTGTATTTTAAAATCTTTGCTCAATTTTCTCAAGGTAATACAATTTTCCCAATCGAAAGATATAAAAATCATTTTGTCGATATAATCCATTTCTTTTATTATACCGATAATTTCCTCGATATATTTTTCATCGAAATGGTTTTTCAACTCAAGAACGGCAATTTTGTTTCCTTCTTTACATACCGAAAGATAATCCGTCAACATAGGAATTTTCGTTCCCTCATCAGAAACGTCGCCGTTTTTAGGTTTCAAAGTAACTTCCCTGATCTTTTCAAGCGTAGACGTTTCGACGGGAATGTTTACGTTGCTGACCCTTGCGGTATTATCGTCGTGAATAATGACGTATTTCCCATCTAGAGTAAGGTGAACGTCCGTTTCTATTCCGAAATAGTTTTCTTTCGCCGCCGCCTTAAAAGAAGAAACGGTATTTTCTCTGTACAAAGCGCTTAACCCTCTATGGGCAATAAATCTGACCCCGTTTTTATCGCCGATTTCCACAATCTTTTTATATCCGTTTGCGGCACGTTTCAAAAGACTTGCAGCTTCAAAAGGCAGATGCACCGGTCTTATAAACCTATAAATTTTTCTCATTATCTTTAGCCCCGATATTTTTTATTTATTTTATTATAATATATCAAACTTTCATTTTCAATAGTAAATTTCAAAAAAGCAAAAAGCGGCGATACTTTCTATCCGAATTTACGTTTACGGCGTTTTTGAAACGGCTACGATTATTTGTTTATTTTTTCCAAATATTTCATTATCGTTTCAACGACTTTTTCGTTGCCGCACGAGCAATCTAAGCATAGGTCGAAATTTTCGGCTTCACCCCATTTTAGTCCCGTAACAGTCGCCCATGCCGCCCCCGTCGTCCCCATGTTCAACGGATATATAAACACGTAGTCAAGAATAATATTCGTAACGGCACCTGAAATCTGGGCTATTGTTGAAAACATTGTTTTGCCCGTCGCTTGCAAAAATCTTTCATATACGGTATATGCCGTCGTGCCCAATGAAAAACAGCAACAAATGCGTAGATAAGACGTTCCCATCTCTACTACTTGCGGCGTCTTGCAAAAAAGTGACACAAACCATTCCGAACCGAAAATTCCGAATATTAAAAACACTAAGTAAATTATAACGCTTATAAAAATTCCGTTTCCTGCAACGTAGCTCGCCTTTTTATTGTCTCTTTCTCCTAAACTCTTTGAAAGTGCCGCATTAATTCCTACACCCGTGCCAACGCCTATCGCTATTATTAAAATTTGAATAGGAAATGCCAAAGTCAACGCCTGATTTGCCATAACTCCCGTACTTTCCATATTCGAAACAAAAATGCTATCTACAACGTTATATAATGCCTGCAATACCATAGACACTATCATAGGCAGTCCCATTTTCCAGAATAATTTTTTAAGCGGTTCGACTGCCATTTTGTTCTGCTTCGTTTTTTCCATATTAACCTCAATCCTATTTAAAATCGTTAAATAAAACTTTCTTTGGCAAATAAAAAAAGTGTAAGCCCCAAAACCGGACTTACACTTTAAATAGTTGCTCGTTTATGTCGTTATTATATCACAAAATTTAAAAAAACGTATAAGAAAATCATAAATTAATTTTTATTCTATTCAATTATTTTCAACCGTTTTTTGCTTATTATATAAGTGAATTTACATATCGCTTTTAAATCAAATCTTACCTATACAAAGTGTTTATTCTTGTTAAATGGCTGAAAATACGCTCTTAGTCCTGTTTCAATCTTAAATATGAATCAATAAAAGGCACGTTTAATATTCAATCGGCAAACAATTTAATTGTTTTAAAATCAAATTTCATAAAACTCAAAATATAACTCAAAAATTAAGGTTCATATTCTCTTTATCGCCGCAAAATCGAATACATTTTCATATCGACAATCTTTCCGTTCTTTATTGCATTGCTGTGCAAAATGCCTTCGAACTTAAAACCCGCTTTTTCAAGCACTTTGCAAGACGCACTGTTATACGCAAACGGTTCGGCATAAATTCTGACTATATCCGTTTCTTTAAAGACGTATTCGCAAACGGCTTTAACCGCCTGCGTGGCAATACCCTTCCCCCAATATTCTTCCGAAACGTAATAACCGAGTTCCGCCGTTAGACGATGAACGTTTTTTTGTCTGAAAGCCCCGATACTGCCTACCGCTTTTCCGTCGCAAACGATTGCAAACGCAAACGTATCGTTTGCATCTGCCGTAAGCATTGCGTCGATATATTCGACTGCGTCTTTTTCGGTATAAGGATACGGCATACCGTCTCTTAAATTGTTTTGCACTTTTAAATTTGAAATTGCTTTCGCTAAATCGGCTGCGTCCGACAACTTCCATTTTCTGATTTCAATATCCATAAATAGATTCTATCATTACGCTTAAATTTTTTCAATAGTCATTATATCTTTTCATTACAATCGACCGTTATAATAATAGAAGAAAACCAAACGCAAACAACGAAGCATATAAAATCGCAATCAAAAATATTGAATCAGATAAATAGCCAAGAGAATAACTTATAAGCAACTTGCAAAACGGACTTGAATTTAAATTACAACCGCAAAATTTAAATGTCCTGTAAAAAGAAAAAACACAAGCTTTGCTTGTGTTATGGTGCACCAAGTGATTTAATATCCGAATTTTTTGTTGCTTCAATCTCGGAAAAGAATACCGTTTGTGTTCCGTCCTTGAAGTTAAAGGTTATATCAAACTTATCGTCATATAGGTAAATTGAGTTCACAAACCCGTCTATAAGCCGCCGTTTGCCTTCAAGTGTGGTAATATCAAGATTTCTAAACCGCTCTATACCGAACTGTATTTGTTCTTTCGTAAGGAAGGGCTTTTTTATTTTCTCTTGCAAAATGGCGATTTCAATTTCTTTCTTCTTGCTTTCAAGTTGTGCAAGCCTATCTTTCGTCGTGTCCGTGATAATGCCTTGTTCAATAGCGTTCATAAGATTTTCAATGCGCTTTTCGGTGTCGGCAAGCTGTCCTTTCAAATGCGGTATTCTCGGATTTTCTTCGCCCTGCAATACGAAAATTCTTTCGGTAAGGTATTCGACGAGCTTATCGTCGTGGAGTACCTTCATAGCCTTTTCAACGACCAAATCTTCTATCCACTCTTTCCGCACGGATTTTTTGTCGCAGATATGTACTTTCTTTGTGTTCGCGCATTTGTAGTAACGGTAAACCCTTGAAGTTCCCATACCGCTCTCGCCAACCATATGAGTATTACATTTTCCACAGAAAAGTTTTAGGGTAAGCAAATAGTCATCTTCGGCTTTGTGCCTTGCCGGTGCTTTCTTGTTCTTTGCCAAACGCTGTTGTACTCTCTCGAAAACATCTTCCGATACAAGCGGCGGTATAATATTAGGCACGGTTACATCACGGAATTTGTATTCGCCCAAATAGCGTCGGTTAGAAAGCATACGCTGAACGCCCGTTCCGTTTA
>CAMGKS010000127.1 GCA_946056785.1 uncultured Clostridia bacterium | reverse complement strand
AAGTCGCAGGTCGCAATAACGTCCGACAAAGCTCTGTGAGCGTTATCATGCGTAAAGCCTAAAGTTTTTGAAAGGCTTTCAAGATTGAACGCTCTTGTTCCTTTGATATATTGTCTTGCCAACGCAAGCGTGTCTATAAGTTCGTTATTGTATATATATCCGCATTCTTTAGATTCTCTTTGCAAAATAGGAAAATCGTAGCCGATATTGTGCGCCACAAGCGAAGCTCCCCTTGTAAACTTAAAGAAGTCGTGAGCGATCGCCTCGAATTTAGGCGAATTTTCAACCATCTCATCGGTAATATGATTGACGGCGGTTGCCCCTGCGGGAATGGGAATTCCCGGATTTACAAGCGTTTCAAAGGTCTCGGTAATAATTCCGTTTTCGATTTTTGCCGCACCAATTTCAATTATTTTTGCGTCCTTGTCCAAGCCTGTCGTTTCAAGGTCAAAAACTACGTAACAGTTCCCCGCAAGGTCTTTTGCAGGAGGTTTTTGCACGTCAAACATACTTGCCTGTGTTTCCCTGACGTATGGATTCGGTTTGATAAGACGATAGAATTTTTGAACCGGTTTGGAAGTTTCGGTATTTTTTATCGAATCGAAATTTATTTCAGCCATAGATATGTCCGATACGACGTATTGCAAACCGCCGAATTTACTTTCGGTAACGTTGCCAAAACATAAAACGTGCATGCCGTCATATAAAGCGTCCAACATTTTTTCTTGTTGAGCGTTAGGAAACGCAATGCAATCGATAGTTTTAGTCGTATCGTTCATCGACCATTTATAAAGTTTAAGCATAGGAGAAGAATTTTTATCCATCGGGTCGAACTTTTTGTTTGTATATTCCTTAGACGTAACGTTATTTACTTTACCGCACAGCGAAATATTTTCAATCGGTTCTTTGATTTCTGATATGTAAGAAGGCATGTTTCCTATTACACCCTTTTTGAATTTTGAAAACAGTTTTTTGGTTTCTTTAACTTCTATGAGTTTAGCGTTTGAATAAACGACGTTTTCAGAAATTTGCAAATCGCTTTCGTCGATAGAATTAGGAATTTCAACCAGTTTGACTTCACATTCGCAAGCGAAATTTTTTGAAACGAAATCTTCGAGTTCAACGTCGATATCCTTTTCGCAAAGCATTTTAAACAGCGTGCTTTCAAGCTTAATTTCCACGTTTATCAATATTCCGTTATCGACGTCGTTTCCGCCCGAACTTTCGGCTTTTACCGAATCGTTTTTCATCTGTCTGAAATAAAACGGATATTTATCGTTCAAATATTGATAAATTTTACTTACGATTATCCCCGTATCGGCTATGGTTCTGGATAATTGCACTTCGACGTCGACGTTAGGAAAAATTTCTTTTATAACGCTGCGGATATATTCTTCATCACTTTCGGTAATAAGACTTATTTCAAACGCCGACACGGTAAACTTGACAACTAAAAGCCGTCTTTGTTCGTAATACGTACTGCTGTTAAAATTCAGCATAGGATATTTATTTTTAGTTTTTCCTTTAAACAATTCAACAAACTTATTGTCTTTCATCATCTGTTACCGTCAATTTTCATCATGATATATTTTTTAAGCGTTTCATACGCTTGATTGTTAGGAACTGTTTCAACGATATGCCCGTTCATAAATATTGCAGATTTATTTTCTCCGCCGGCAATTCCCACGTCCGCTCCTTCGCTTTCGCCTATGCCGTTTACCACACAGCCCATAACGGCAACTTTAAGCGGAACTTTTGAATTGAAAAACTCTTTTTCGATTTTTGAGGCATATTCCGTAACGTTTATCGTCGTGCGACCGCAAGTCGGACAAGAAATTACGGTAAATTCTTTTTTTAAACCTAAAGCCGACAAAATTCTTCGGGCGGCAAAAACTTCTTTTATAGGGTCATCGGAAAGCGAAACTCTGACGGTATCGCCGATTCCTTTAAGCAACAACGAGCCGATGCCGATTGCATTTTTAATGACGCCGTTTTCGTAAGTGCCTGCTTCCGTTATTCCGATATGAAGCGGATACGGCGTTAAAGAAAACAACCGTTCGTTAGCCGAAATTGACGTTCTGACGTCAGACGATTTGACAGACAAAACCAAACGGTTCAAACCTAAATCTTCAAGTTTTTTTACACTGTCAAGTAAACTTGCAATCAAGCCGTCGACAAGCGGCAGCTTTTTATATTCTTCTTTAACAGAGCCGCCGTTGACGCCGATTCTGACCGGAACGTTTCTTTCTATGCAAATCTTTGCAAGTTTATTCAATTTGTCGAACGGAAAATTTCCGGGATTTATTCTTATTTTATGAACCCCGGCTTCAACCGCTTTTATCGCTAATAGTGCGTTGAAATGCACGTCTGCAACAATAGGAACCGGAGATTCTTTTACGATTTTACTTATTGAATTTGCCGCTTGTTCGTTGTTTACGGTGACTCGAACGATATCGCATCCTGCCTCTTTTAACTTTTCAATCTGTTTTAACGTAGCGCCGATATCCTCGGTTTTTGTATTCGTCATCGATTGAACGGCGATTTTTCCGCCACCTAAAACCACGTTGCCGCAATTTACCGAAATTTTTTCCATAAGTTTAAATTAACTCACCAAATGAAAAATGTCAAGGAATACGGCAAGCACTAACAGTAAAATCAATCCAACCGTATGAATAATGCCCTCGACTTTTCTGTTCAGAGGTTTTCCGCGTATCCATTCTATAACCGTAAAAACCATTCTTGCCCCATCGAGTGCGGGAATAGGCAACAGGTTCATAACCGCCAGATTTGCGGAAACTATCGCAACAACGTATAACAAATTCGAAAAACTCATCATGGTTGATTCGGCTATCGTTTTAACAACGGTTATAGTTCCGCCGGCACTTGACAGAGCAACTTTTCCCGTAAGCAATCCACCCAAACTTGCAAGTATCTTAAACACAACGAAAAACGCAAATCCGAACGACCTGCCTAATGCTTGAAAAAACGGCAACTTTACAATTGAAATATTTCTCGAAACGCCATAACCGTTATAACACCAATTTCCGGAATCGGTTAATTCTGCCGTTATGGTCAGCTTGGAATCGTTTCTTAGAATCTGAAAAGTAGCTTTTTTTGTTCCGTCAGACAAATAGTCTTCTATTTTTTCGGGATTTTCAGAAAAGTTTATATAATTTGACTGACTTAATTCTACATCGTTAATTTTAATTATGACGTCGCCTTCGTTAAAAACTTTAAAATTTGTTTTTTTAGCGTTAAATTTTACGGTTTTTCCGTTTCTCAACACCTTAAAAACGGCTTCGTCGCCTGCCTTTGAAAACGCAAGTTCAACGTCTTCTGCCAGCATAATATTAACCTGCTTGCCGTTTATGGACAATATAGCGTCACCTTCTTCAAACGGCGAATCGTATCCGCTTTCCGAAATTTTCACTTCTGTGACGGTAGGCAAAATTTGTCCGTATATTGAAAAGAACAAGGTTATGAAAAAAATCGATGATAAAAAATTGAAAAACGCTCCGGAAAAAAGTACGATGAGTCTTTTCCACGGCTTTTGATTGTTAAACGCTTGTGGGTCGGGATTGTCCTCATCCTCGCCTTTAAAAGAACAAAAACCGCCTACCGGAATGGGACGAATTGAAAATTGTTCGCCGCTTTTTAGTTTGCGCTTAAAAATAGCCGGACCGAAACCGATAGCAAATTCCTCGATTTTAAAACCTAACGTTTTGCCGGCAAGATAATGCCCTAATTCATGAATCACTATCATGACCATAAGGGCAAGAATCGCAAGCAAAACGTAGCATATATAAGTAAAGACTTCAGCAGCCGTCACCGATATTAAAAAATTAAAATTCAGTCCATTAGTATATGAAGCAGAATTATTCAAC
>CAMGKS010000126.1 GCA_946056785.1 uncultured Clostridia bacterium | reverse complement strand
ATTTAACAAAAACTTTTATATGTGCTACTGTATATTGCATTTTAAGCTTTACGAAAAATTATTCTGAATTTTAAAATAAAACTTTTTAGCGACAACTAAACGCATTTTTAGTAACAACTAAACGTATTTTCAGTAACGACTAAACGTATTGAATATCTGTTTTTTCAATTCTAAATTTAAGCTACCTGAAATAAACTCAATGCTTCGGCTAAAATACATGCGACAAGCGATCGTATCCATCATTCGACCGTTACGGACTTAGCAAGATTTCTCGGCCTGTCCGGATTATACCCTTTGCCGACCGAAACAAGATACGCTACCATCTGCATAGGTATTATAGAAAACAGCGGAGACAATTCAACGTCGACAACCGGAGCACGCATAACGTCTTTATCTTTTACCGCAAAATCTTTAAGATTTAACGACGTATAATAAATGAGCGTTGCCCCACGAGCTTTTGCCTGTTCAACGATATTTAAAGTTTTTGAGATAAGTTTAGGTTCGGTGACTATAGCGAGCATTGTCGTGCCTTCTTCGACAAGAGCAATGGTTCCGTGTTTGAGTTCGCCTGCCGCATATGCCTCGCAAGGAATATACGAAATTTCTTTCAATTTAAGGCTGGACTCTAAACACGTGATATAGTCCATATGTCTGCCGACAAAGTATATCGAACGGCTGTTACTTATCTTTTTTACGAATTTCTTTGCGTTTGCCCACATTTCTTCAAGATTGAGCGTCATGGCTTCGCTTGAAATACGTCTTGCAATCGTCTCATAATTTCCGTCACGCAAAAAGTCTGCAAGTAATAACAACACGGTAACCTGTGCATTATAAGCTTTTGTCGAAGCAACGGCGACCTCAACTCCTGCGCATATAGGAAGCGTATGGTCGCAAACGTGGACAAGATTGCTGGTCATAACGTTTGTAACTCCAAGCGTCTTTGCTCCCTTTTCTTTCGCAACTTTGACGGCATGCAACGTGTCGGCTGTTTCGCCCGATTGACTTACAAACACGCACAACGTATGCTCGTCGACAAACGGCGGATTATAAACGAATTCGCTTGCAAAATGCGTTCTCGCAACTTTGTGAGCATTGTCCTCGGCAAACATTGCCCCTACCATGCTCGCATGATAACTCGTTCCACACGCTATAAATTCTATTCTTTCTATGCCCTCCCAGAAAGACGGTTCGATAATCGTCAAAGGGTTAAGCGGCTTTAAATAAATATCTATTGTATTGACGATAACGGCAGGAATTTCATTTATTTCTTTCTGCATAAAATGGGCGTTGTCGCCTTTATCCGCTCTCTCGCCAAGAGAAATCATAGATTTAAACTCAAGTTCATACGGCTTTCCGCCCTGCTTATACGCTTTAATTCCGTCAGTTGCAATAACTCCGTAAACGCCGTTCGGAACAACCACGTATTTTTCGCAATTTTTACCCAAGCCTAAAATGTCGCTTGAAATAAACGTCTCGCCGTCTGCAACGCCGATAAGAAGCGGCGACTCTTTTCGGGCAAAATATATTACGTCGGGTGTTTCCTTTGCAATCATTGCAATGGCGTAAGAACCTTGAAGAGATTTTAAACTTTCTCCCAAACAGTTTACGATTGGCATTTCAGGTTTCTCCTGATTGATATATGCCACCATATTTACAATAGATTCGGTATCGACGTCCGTTCTGAACGGAATTTCGCTTAACACGTTGTCTCGAAGCATAGCATAATTTTCTATTATCCCGTTATGAACCAACGAGAACTTGTTATTAAAACTTAAATGCGGATGAGCATTCTTTTCGCATACTTCGCCGTGCGTAGCCCAACGCGTATGCCCTATGCCGCAATGAATGCCGTCGGGACAAGTAATGGTATCAAAAAGATTCTGAACGTTTCCGACTCTCTTTTGAACGACGATTTTATTGCCGTCGATATAACTTATTCCGGCTGAATCATAACCTCTGTATTCAACGTTGAGCAAGCCTTGTTTTATATTCTCTATACAATCGTTGTTTCCCAAATAGCCAACTATACCGCACATATTACCATCCTATGTATCTTAGTTTTTTTTGTTTCCGTCGTTTGCGGAAGCCTGATACAATTAAACTCTTAAGCTAAATTATAACATATCATATTTTTAAACTCAATCATTTTAATATAATTAACCAGCTTCCCCGCCCGATCAGGAGCAAAAAATCGTAATTATAACAACGTATCGTTTCATAAGAATTCGCCGTTTAATGAATTTTTTCCTATTCACGGTTTTTAAAACCGTAACATAATATAAATCAGAAACCCGCTTACATACCGATAAAGGAGGATATATGTTCGGAAATTTTTTTAACAACTGCGGCTGCGGAAGATGTTGCGACAACGACTTTAGAGAACACAGACCTGTAGAATGTATTTGCCCACCGGGACCGAGAGGTCCAAGAGGTTTTACAGGGCCACAAGGACCGATAGGACCAAGAGGACTTATGGGGCCTCAAGGCGTACAAGGTCCGCAAGGGCCGCAAGGAGCTACGGGGGCTACGGGCGCTACCGGTCCACAAGGTCCGCAAGGCGAAACGGGTGCTACCGGTCCACAAGGTCCGCAAGGCGAAACGGGTGCTACCGGCGCTACCGGTCCACAAGGTCCTGCCGGCCAAAGCAATGCTTTATATGCTTCGAGCGGGGCACAAAACGAAATAGCGGCAGGAGCAATAATCCCGCTGACGCAAACTACGGCAACTCCGCTTAACACTTCATCGATATCAGGAGGAAGCGTAAGTTTAACGGCAGGTTATTATTTAGTCACTTTCGGAGCTAACGGAACAAATTCATCTGAAGGTTCGGAAGACCAGTTTGCCATACAACTTTATGCAAACGGAACAGGAATATCGGGAGAAACCATCACAAGCACGGCAAACAATACCGAGACAACCAGCGTATCGAAAACCATAGTTTATAATGCGGCTGCAGACGGCACTTTGCTCTCCATTCACAATGCCGGAACAGAAGCGATAGACGTTACAAATGCCAACATTACCGTCTTGAAACTGACGTAATTTCAAATTTTACCGTTTTTATATGGGCAACCATTTCCGTTAACGACTTTTAGCCTGCAAAAAAAACACTCGTTTCGTTAATAAAAGTTTTAATCAAATAAAAAACGAATCCTTTTGGATTCGTTTTTTATAAAATTCAAGAGCTCTCAAACGATACCCCACTATCCAAACGTTTAAAATTAATATTTAAATTTCCGTATTAAGTAAAACGTAAATATGCCGCTACAAACTTAACCGTTCCTTAATGAATTGCTTAAAAGAAGTTTCCGTTTATTCCGACAAAACGACAATAAATAGTTATGGTTTCAACAAGTTTAGCTACGTATCGGTATAATAAAAAAACAAAGCCGCTCAATAAAATTGCATAGTAGTATTTAAAATTTCAATAACCGTTTACCCTAATAAACTAAATATCAAATTGCATTATGCGATAATGCGTAAACCGTGTGACGTATCAGCATAATAAAATGCAAAATGTCATACAACAAAATTGCATAGTAACATTTAAAATATCAATAACAGTTTACCCTGAATATGGAATCTTTTTGCAAGGCAAAATATTTATGCGGCGAAAATGGCAAACAATTTAACGGAAATTTTTCTTTAAAACATTTTTTATTCAAATCATTGCTTTTTTTGCAACTTATGATATAATACCATTGCTTGGGGGTATAGCTCAGTTGGCTAGAGTGCTTGACTGGCAGTCAAGAGGTCATGGGTTCGAATCCCATTATCTCCACCACTAAATATAGAAAAACCACTCTTTTTGAGTGGTTTTTTTCTCCCATTTCACCATACTAAAACTCCGTTTTTGGTGTTTCTTAAAAGTTTTATGTTTTGCT
>CAMGKS010000125.1 GCA_946056785.1 uncultured Clostridia bacterium | reverse complement strand
GCTTTTACGAAATTGAGGCTACATCCGGGAACTGGTCTGTTCGCGAGTTGGGTCATATACAAGTGTTCTTGCTTCGCTCGAACACGACAAGCACACGAACAAAATTAAATTAAAGCAGACAAAAAAGCGAAGTGTGGCAGAGCAAATCACACCTTCGCTTTTTTACTGTTATTTTAAGTGGCTAATTTATTCCATGGTGTACTTGACAAGAGTCTCTGAAATATTTTCTTCTTTGCTGGTTAAGACAGAGAAACAAAGGTTGTGCTAATTTGTTGTTTTTTTGTTTCTCTGCCTTTTGATATTGTTTTTTATTTCTTCTCTTGTCAAGTACCTTTCACGGCATAAAGTAGCCATAAAAAAAGAATTAGGAACTAATTCCTAACTCTTTTATTTCGCTAGTTTCAAATGACCTAGGTCTTGCTAAGGTTTTTGTATCTGTTTGATTATGTCGGCGTGTCTGCTAAAATGCTTATGACGATATATTTAAATTTAATAAATTGCGTTATATAAAAGTTTATTTAAAACGCTGCCATTGCGGCTAAATAAAATCGCCTTTTTTAGCCGGAATAAAATTTTTGTCTTAATTATGCCTTTTACCAATCTTCACGATGCGAAATTTTTATATCGTCGTAATATTCAAAATATTTCTTTTTGAACGCTTCGGTTTCCCGTTGCTTTTTTTTCTTTTCCGCAAGTTCGGCTGCGGTAAGTTCCTTTTTTTTGACCGTTTCTTTCGTTCTGTCTAACGGTTGCCATAAAGGAAGAAATTCTTCTCCTTTTTTTTCGTCGCTCATTTCTTTTTTAATTTCTCCTTATTCCCGTCTTTGTCGACAATATAAGTATTGTCAAGCTGACTTCTCAAATTGCCCACTACGCTGCCTATATATTCGCGTCTGAGCTTTTGCTGCTCGTTTTTTTCCTCATCGGTCAGTCCTTCGGTTTTCGCTTTTCTTGCCAGATAATTTAATCTTTCAATATCCATTATATCTCCAAATGCTTCACGCCTTCCTTTTTAGAATAGCGGTATAAAACGATTTTATTTCCTATGGCAATAACGGCTTCGGCATTCAAAGCTGCCGCTAAGTCGTTAATTAATTCCTTGGCAGACGATTCGCAATTAGGCAGCACGGTAACTTTTATAAGTTCTTTATTGTCCAGAACGTTGCTTAACTCTGACAAAACGTTTTCCGTAACTCCTCCCTTTCCTATTTGAAAACACGGCGAAATTCCGTTTGCTAGCCCCTTTAAAGCACTTCTTTGTTTGCTCGTTATCATTCTGTCCTCCAATCAATCGGCATTTCGCCGTTCTTAATCAAAAAATCGTTTGTTTTTGAAAAATGCCGACAACCGAAAAATCCGTTATATGCCGAAAGCGGCGACGGGTGGGCGCAACACAAAACAAGATGCCTTTTATTTTCAATCAATGCGGCTTTGCTCCGTGCGTTTGCTCCCCAAAGCAAAAAGACTATCGGTTTTTCTCTTTCGTTCAATTTTTTTATGATATTGTCAGTTAAAATTTCCCAACCTTTATCGCTGTGCGAATTAGCCTGTCCTTCTCTGACGGTAAGAGAGGTATTCAAAAGCAAAACGCCTTGCTTCGCCCAGTTTATCAGATTCGGACTTTGATTGTCAATTCCTACGTCGTCTTTTATTTCCTTGAATATATTGACCAATGACGGCGGAGCTTTCACGCCCTTAGGCACAGAAAAACACAGACCTTCCGCCTGACCTTTTTCATGATACGGATCTTGCCCTAAAATTACGACTTTTACGTTTTCGTAAGGCGTATATTTCAATGCATTGAAAATGTCGCCCATCGGCGGAAAAACGGTTTTCGTAAAATATTCTTTTTTTAAAAACTCACGCAATTTTAAGTAATATTCGCTTGTGAATTCGCCGCTTAAAATCTCGTCCCAACTATTCCCTATGTTTACCATTATTTCATCTTCTGTTGTTTGACCTTATGGTCGACAACGTGTCTTCCTTCAAGTTCTTTCAATACGTCTTCCGGCGTAATCTTCATTTCAATCATAAGCACAAGAAGATGATAGCAAAGATCGGCTATTTCAAACAACGCTTCTTCACGACTGTTTTTCGCCCCGATTATAACCTCCGTACATTCTTCTCCGACTTTTTTTAATATTTTGTCTATCCCCTGTTCAAACAGATAAGTTGTATAGCTGCCTTCTTTTTTCTCCGTCTTTCTTCCGACGAGCTCGTTATACAGCAAATCAACTGAAAATTCTTTGAATTTTTCACTCAGATATATTTTGTCCGCAAAGCAACTTTCTCTGTTTAAATGACAAGCAAACCCGTCTTTTATAACGTCGACAACAAGGGCGTCGCCGTCGCAATCGGCGGTTATCGAAACGATATGCTGATAATTTCCGCTTGTTTCCCCTTTAAGCCACAATTTCTGTCTTGACCTTGACCAAAAACAAGTAAGCCCTTTTTCCATCGATATTTTTAAACTCTCTTTGTTCATATATGCAAGAGTCAACACTTCTTTTGTATAATGATCTTGAACTATACACGGAATAAGTCCCTTTTCGTCAAATTTCAATTCGTCTACGGTAATCATTTTTATATGCGTACTGGTACGCTCTCCTTATTTAATCTTTCTTTTAATTCTTTTATCGAAACTTCTTTAAAATGGAATATCGACGCGGCAAGCGCTGCGTCTACCTGCGGCAACGCTTTAAACAAAGTTATAAAATCTTCGATGCACCCGGCACCGCCCGACGCTACGACCGGGATTTTTACGGCACCGACGACTTTTTTCAGCATTTCGACGTCAAAGCCTTTTTTAACTCCGTCCGTATCTATGCTGTTCAATACAATTTCGCCTGCTCCCGCTTCTTCGCCTCTTACAGCCCATTTTACGGCGTCGATTCCCGTATCGATTCTGCCGCCTTTTGCAAACAAGCGGAATTCGTTTCCCACTCTTTTTACGTCCATCGAAAGCACTACGCATTGATTTCCGTATCTTTTTGCGGCTTCTTCGATAAGCGACGGATTTTTTATCGCTCCGCTGTTTACGCTGACTTTATCTGCGCCGCATTTAAGCACTCTGTCAAAATCGTCAAGAGTTTCAATACCTCCGCCGACCGTAAGCGGTATAAACACGTTGGACGCCACTTCTTTTAAAGTATCAGAAAAAAGTTTTCTCCCCTCGCTTGACGCCGTTATATCGTAAAACACAAGCTCGTCCGCTCCCGATTCGTTATAAAAGGTAGCAAGTTCGACAGGCGATTCGACGTCTTTTATGCCCGAAAAATTTTTACCTTTTACTACCCTTCCGTCTTTTACGTCAAGACACGGTATAATTCTTTTGGCTAACATCAGTCCTGCTCCTTTAACGCTTCGCTTAAATCTATTTTATTTTCATACAATGCTTTACCTAAAATCACGCCGTATACTCCGATTTCTTTCAACCGTTTTATTTCGTCTATACCCGATACGCCGCCCGATGCGGTGACGTTTAAACCTTTTATTTCGGCAAGCGTTTCAAACGCTTTGATATTCGTTCCTTTGAGCATTCCGTCGGTTGAAATGTCGGTATAAATAATTGAATTGACGCCGCACTCTTCATACAACCTACGGCAAAAATCGAAACCGTTTACGTTTGTAATTTCTCTCCACCCGGATATCGCTACGTTACTGTTTTGAACGTCCACGCCCACGGCGATAATTTTCCCGAATTCTTTGACTGCTTCTTTGACAAAATCCGTGTTTTTGACGGCTATCGTCCCCAAAATAACTCTGTCAATGCCCGCTAAGGCATATTTTTCGATTACGTCAAAACTGCGTATTCCGCCTCCGACTTCAACGAACGTTTCCTTTTGTTTAAGTTGCTTTATTACGTCGTAATTATCGGCGTTGCCGCTTTTTGCTCCGTCAAGGTCGACGACGTGTAAATG
>CAMGKS010000124.1 GCA_946056785.1 uncultured Clostridia bacterium | reverse complement strand
ATCGGCATTCAATTAAGTCGAAATTTAGTTTAAATCGTAATTCAATAACTCGAAATTTAATAAGTCGTAATTCTATCTACATCAAAATTTAATGAGTCGTAATTCAATAAAGTCGAAATTTAGTTTTAATCGTAATTATTCAAGTAGATTTGATACACCATATTTATTTCAGATTCGAGCATTAAAATCTATTTATTCACTATATTAAAGCATATAAAACCTATTTGTTTTCCTTATTAAACCTTATAAAATTTAATCATGCCTAAGATTTGTAGGAAATTAAATTTCAAACGTTCTGAGTTTTTAATTTTTTTATCCAATCGGCGTGAAATGTTTTTGTTCCGTCAAAGTTAAGCTTTATATTAAACGTCAAAAACAAAACGGCATAAAACTTATTACGCTTTTTGCATAAGTCATTGTAAAGCATTTTACGTTAAAGTTTTACCGTACCGTCAAGCCACGGGTCAATGGTTTTTCCCGCTTGTTTAGAATATTTGTTTACGGCTTTTCTAAGACAGGAAACGTCTGCGATTTTATATGCATTTTCCGAAAAGTATAGTTGCATCGCCTTGTTGAATTTTTTTTCTCCCATGATTTCGTATAAGGAATTTATGGCAAGAGCTCCTTTGTCATAAGCCGTTATTATATATTCGCTTTGCGACGAAAACTCGTTTAACGCTTTTGTCATTACGCAGTCGAAAGGAATACCTTTGCTGCTAAGATATTCGCTGTACGTCTGATAGTTGGTTTTGTGCGTTGTAATCAAGTTTGAAAAAGTTTCGTCATCGCCTTGAAGGTGATAATAGTAAGCCGTTGAGAATTCGGTTAAGCCTTCGTCAAGATATGCTTCTTCGTATTGGTCGGAGCCGACGACGCCATACCACCATTGATGGGCTGTTTCGTGAATAACCGTAAGTTCGCGTTCTTTTGCAAGCATTTTGTCGGTTATCAATATTAAAGAAGAATATTCCATTCCCCTATGGGCAAAAGGAGTTTCGCAAATAGTGAAAGAAGAATAAGGATATTTCCCGAATGCTTTTGAAAAGGAAGTCAGTGCGTTTGCCGCAAGATTGACGGTATCTTCGGGAGCTTCGTCGGATAGATATTGATACGTAATATTTATGCCGTTGCAGTTTTTCGTTGTCGTTTTAAAAGATTTTGAAAAAACCAGACCGAAATCACGAGTTTTTTCGGAGATGATTTCATAAGTCGTTTTTCCCGATTCGTCTTTATATACGTCGGTTATCGAGCCGCCGGTGGCAATTTTCGTATCGGCGTCCGGCAACGTCACGTTGACGTAAAAGTCTGCTATTTCAGAACAAAACGGGTCGCCGTAACAGGAATAATCGTGCGTAACGAATTTTCCGTTTTTTATAGGACATATCTGCGGATAAAAATTGCAGAGATTTACGCTAAGCGGAGTTTTGCCTAGTCTTCCCGTGCATTCCGGAAGAGTAATTTCATATTCAAGCGACAGGTTGATGCTTTTGCCGCTTTCAAGTTGCGGGATATTGAAATTAAGCGTCGTGCCGTCAACCGTATATTCGGCAGGCGACTTATCGATTTTTAAATCGGATACGGTTATGCCGCCATAACTTAGTCCGTTGTAATACGCACTCCCGGCCACGTCCTTAGAGAAGGGTTGATTGCCCTCGTTGTAAGCGTTTGCGTATAACGCCATGGTAATTTGCGTCAGAGTCGTATCGCTGTTATTAAAATAGCAGACGTTTTCCGTTGCATGAATTTTGTATTCTCCGTCGTAGGTTACGTTTATTTCATATATAGGAGAGACTACGTTTTTTTCCGAATTGCGGTTGCACGCGGAAAGCGTCAATAAAAGCATGCATACTGCTATGCATAAAATAAAAAGTAAACGTTTCTGTGTCATAATTTTCCTCAACTTGCAGAACTAGTCGTAAGTTCTATTAATTTTCCGTATCGTCTTGCTTTTTCAACTACGTCGGGAGTGATTGTAGAATTTTCCGATATTATCAATTCTCCGTTAAATGAGAAAATATTGGTTCTGACAATACGCCCGAGAAGAAAGTGATAGTCGGTTATGATACGCAAAGGATTGTTTTCTATTCCGTTGTCGGGAAAAGACGGAGAAGCGGCGGCATGTTCAATCGGCGGCTCAGTATCGTTAAGGTCGGGTGTGACGCCTTCAGATTTATAAGAGGTATCGTTTAGGAAAACCTGTCTTAAATCGTTTACGTTAATTTTTTTTGGAACAGATTTTGCGATTTTAAATTCTTTTTCGCCTTGCACGATGATATAGTTTCTGCTTGCTCTCAAAATTTTTTCGGCGGCTATCGATATATTGAAAATCAAACCTTTTAAACAATCTCCGTCGAGTTCGATATCTTCAAGTCTTCCTATCCGTTTGCCGTCCGTCGTTATTCCGAATACCGGAAAGACGGCGTGACAACGCTTTTTGACGCTATCGGGAACGGTTGTAAGACATAAGTCGTTTTTTAATGTTATGCAGTCCGACACGGCAAGTATTTTATCGGACTTTACGTAGTTCAGCGGTTCTGTTCCGTCCAAAATCAGATATTTAAGTTTTAACGTTTTTTTATCAATCAGAAGACCCGTTACGATGCCGAGCGATTTAGCTTCGAACAGGCAAATTGCTTCCTTATCAATTAAATTCATATAATCCTCCCGTAAATTCTATTTTTAACGGCGTCAGCTTATGAGTAATTTTCAGGATAAAAATTGCAAATAAGTTGCAATATAAGTAGCTTTTAAAGCATAGTCCTATTCGGCGGCTTGCGTATAAAGTTTGATAAAAGGGCGATATTTTTTTGCTTAAAATAAATAAAGCAGGAATAGGCGATAAAAGCGTTTTATATTAAGACTGTAAGCTGGGCAAAATGCTATGAAGATTTATGCTTCAAAGTCTGAAGGACGTAGTAATAACCGTTTTTGTCAGCGTTTAAAATAAACGGCGAAAACGGAATATTTTTTTAAAACGCCTAATATAATATAACAGTTGTGCACAGTTATCCACAAATATGTGGATAACTCGGTGTACAACTTTGCATATTCATACAAATATACAAAAAACGACATATAGGAGAGAACTTTGATTGTAATAAAATTTAAAAAAGCCGTTGTCGCTTTAATTTTATCGGTTATTTTTGTGTTTTTGGTTGTAGGCGTGCCTGCAATAGTTTCGGCGTCTTCACCTGCTCCCGAATTTGTCGTTGTTTTGGACGCAGGGCATGGCGGAATTGACGGCGGAGTGGTAGGCGTAAACAGCGGCATTTGCGAACGTGAATTGAATATGATAATTACGTACAAGGTCAAAGCGTTGCTTGAAAAGAGGGGAATAGGCGTCGCTTTAACGAGAGACAGCGGAACGGGGGTGGAAACGACTATAACTAAAAAGCAAGAGGACATGAGACAACGAAAGGAGAAAATCATTAAAGCGGCTCCCGACTTGGTTGTCAGTATTCATCAAAACAAATTCAGTTCTCCGAACAGACGGGGCGCTCAAGCATTTTTTTGGGCGGATAAAACTCTTGCCGATTCGTTGCAAGCCGCATTGAACGAGAAAATCAATATGCCCAATCAGAGAAGAGAATACAGTGCTTTGAAAGGCGATTATTATATATTGCAATGCACGGATTATCCGTCGGCACTTGTTGAGTGCGGCTTTTTGTCAAGTCCTCTTGACGAAGCGCTTCTTATAACAGATGAATATCAAAACAAAATTGCCGAGTGCATCTGTACGGGAATTATAAATTATCTTATGGCTTAATTGAAAAAGATATCGCCGTTTTGTTTTTCCAATTTGTTCAAACGTAAGAAAAAAATAGGCGGGTGAGCCTACGTATAAATAGAAGAGTAATTTCATTTTATAACAAAAAAATAAAATTATTTGACGGCAAAAATGTAAACCTAATCGGGGAACGGCAAAAAACAGCGTTACGTTTGAATTTTTCATAGCGAAAAATTTTTTGCTTTATCGTCATAGTTGATAAAGGAGCAAAATGAAATTGAAAAATCACATAGGGGGGGAAAAGGAGCAT